>QKCC01000142.1 GCA_003245835.1 Spirochaetales bacterium
TCTATTCTAAAAACTGGCTGGCAATGGACGGCGTCTGGTTTCAGTCAATCGAAAGAAAATACGGGATGGATGAGGCAATGTTTCATGATATGGAAGCCTGGAAAAGGTATTCCGTCATTGAAGCCGGAAAGATAAAAGAATTTCTTAAGCTTCCCGAACATCCCGGGCTTGAAGGATTGAAGAAAGCCCTGCAGTATCGTTTTTATTCCAACATTAACAAAAGTGAGATAATCCTCGAAGGAAATAGTCTTGTTTTCCGTATGATTGACTGCAGGGTCCAGACTGCCAGAGAGCGCAAGAAAATGGACTACCACCCATGTAAACCTGTCGGCGAAATTGAATATGCAGGTTTTGCCGGGACCATTGACGATCGTATCAAAAGCGAGTGTATAAGCTGTTACCCGGATGTGACTGATCAAACCTGCAGCTGCAGCTGGCGCTTCAGTATTGAGTAATAAATTTAACAGCAAATGTAAAATTAACTTTACATTTATACTTAAATAGCCTATATTATGTAAAGTAGGCTTTACATAATATAGGAGTGAATATGCGGAACAGTAAAATTTTCAAAAACTATAAATCAATTATTGTCGCCGGTGCAATCCTGATAATAGCCGGTGTGGTTATGGGAGTTCTGATTAATAACAGCTCTGCCTTCGCTGCAGGTTCGGGAATGCTGGTCGGACTCGGTTCGGTTTTTCTTGTTTTCGGAGCAATCATGATACTTCGAAAAGATGAGACTGTAATAGATGAACGTACTGTGCTGCACAGTTTAAAGGCCACGCGGTTCGCGATGATGCTGGGTGTATTTGCTGTCTGCGGATTTCTGATCGTGTCGACTCTCAAAGATCCGTCTCATCTGCGGTGGGATTATTTTATTTTCCTCATAGTTATGGTTATCGGTAAACTGTCGGCAAGGCTGTATTACCGTTTAACCAACTAATTGCCTTATGGAAACATCGGTTATAAACCGGGTTAAAGAACTCCGGAAAGAAAAAGGTATCACACAGGAACAATTGGCTTCTGAGCTGAATGTGTCCCGTCAAACTGTTAATTCGATAGAAAGGGGCCGTTATGTTCCGAGCCTCGAACTTGCTCTGCAGACAGCCCGGTTTTTTAACTGCCGGGTCGAAGATATTTTTATTCTGCCGGCAAAATAAATAAAAAAGAGGGCTGCCTGATGAACAGCCCCGCTTATAAACCTGTCTGCGGTTATTTTATCTTATTTCTGAGGGAAGGCTGTAGGCAGCTCCCCAGTCCCCGGTTTCAGTTGTTGTTTCCTTGCTCAATACTGTAGTTGTGACGGAGGTTTCGGTTCCAATATATTTACCGCTGCTGTTGGCTGTACCGTGATGCTGCTCGGTAATAACTGTTCGAACCTGGTCTACTTCTGTTTCTGTAACCGTTACCGTTCGGTCCTGAAGATTGTTTTCATTGGAGCTGCCTTTTCCATTGCCCTGCCCCTGGCCTATCGCACGTGTTTCAGTATATGAATCAAGTACATTGGCAGTTGTCACTATTTCGGTTGTGTCCGAAACAACAATAGTTGTCATACCTTTTGAGAAAGTGTCAGCCAGACCGGGGGCTGTCGCTTTACCGTTATTTCCGTTTGCGGCAAATAAAGAAACTCCCGCTATCAGCGAAAATACCATTATCATAATAAAAATCCGTTTCATTTAAACTCCTTCGGTTTTCGTAACCGTATTCTGTAATCAGGTAAGGCTTGCAGCCTGCCTTTTAGATATCTTTATATTTGCATAAAGTATGCCAAAATTAATTAAGTGGAGAATGATTTATAATTAGTTATATAACAAGCAATTGCGAGAAAATGATTTACAGGTGCTGATACAGACGGCCTATGCAGATTGCATCAAATGCAGATTGCTATGCATTATGCATAAGGTGCTGGAATCGGCGGCTTATAGTAGACTGTGAAATACCCAGAAGCGCCGCTGCAGCCGACTGGTTGTAATCAGTGCGCCTGAGTGCTTCACTGACATGCATTTCCTCCAGCTCAGAAAGCGTAAGCAGGCGCCCGTCAAGTTCGTTGTGGTAATCGGGACAGCCCTGCAGGGTCTTTTCCGCATTTTTATGCCGTTTCATGTAGTCGTGAAGATAGACAGTCGAAAGGCGGCCGTCAGAGGCCGCCGAAGCCGCTCCGGTTATTATCGCGGACAGTTCCCTTATATTTCCGGGAAACTCATAGGACGAGAGAGCTGGTATAAAGTTCTTGTCAATTTTTACGGCTGGTATATTGAGGCTTAATGAAGCTTCCCGTAGAAAATGGTCAACCAAAAGCGGCAGGTCGCCCGGTCTTTCTCTCAGGGGCGGAATTATAACGGAATGTGCTGCGAGTCTGTAATATAAATCCTCCCTGAACTTTTTCTGCCTGACGGCTTCAAAGAGGTCTACATGAGTAGCAAGAACCACACGGCAAGAACTTTTTTCAGGCTGATCAGTCCCGAGCGGGTAATACTCGTTCTCCTGCAGAAAGCGCAGCAGTTTTACCTGGGATTCTATATTAAGATCACCTATTTCGTCCAGAAACAAAGTGCCGCCCTCAGCCCGTTTTGCAAGTCCCGGCCTCGATGACTCGGCCCCGGTATATGCACCTTTTACATGACCGAAAAGCGTATCGGAAAACATGGAACCGTCCAGTCCTGCGACATTTACAGGAACGAATTTACCCGGCCGGCTGGAAAGATCATGCACAGCCCGTGCGATGAGTTCTTTTCCGGTCCCGCTCTCACCGGTTATCAGCACAGGCTGCGGACTCGGCGCCAGTCTTTCCACAGCGAGGAACAGGGTTTCCATAAGCGGGGCGGCGGTTATTATTTTTGAAAAAGCCGGAGAACGTTGTCTGACTGAATCATTCATAATCAGTCTCCGGTATCGGTAATCGTTCATTGCATGCGACAGCAGTGACAGTATTCTTGCCGGAGAAAGCGGTTTTGCCATGAAGTCAAAAGCGCCCTCCCTCATGCATTTTACGGCTGTTTCTACCTGATCGTCCGCGGTCACCACTGCAATAGGGGTGTCGCCGGCTGATTTTAGAAATTCTTCCAGCACTCTTTCCCGGTCCCTGTCCGGCAGCCCCAGATCGAGTACAATCAGTTTAAGCGAACTGTCGGGGAGGCTTTTCAGGCCGTCTGTTGCAGTAAAGCTTTTTCGGGTCGCGGTAAAACCAATTTCTTCGGCATAAAGCTCAAAAAGCTCTGAGACAGCTAAATCATCGTCAATAACAAGAAGATCTGCTTCATGGGTATTTTTATTTTCAGACAAAGTCGGGCACCTGCATTCCAATCCCGGGATACACCTTTACTATACTTTGCCGGATGCCGGCTGACAAGATATTTCTTTCCGTGCGTTCCGTGCCTGAATATGCCGATGAAGCGCAGGGCAGCAGCATATGGCGGAATAAAAAAACCGTCCGGGTTCATCCGGACGGTCTGTTGATATCAGGTTTTTAAACCGATTAAAAACTGATTAATTCTACTTCAAAAACCAGGTAAGCGTTTTGCGGTATTACTCCGGGGTAGCCCCGTTCGCCGTATCCGAGTTCGGGCGGGATTATAAGGATTCTTTTCTCACCCTTCGTCATATCCATGAGGGCTTCGTTCCATCCCTGGATAACCTGACCAATTTTGAAAGTTGCGGGTTCGCCCCGCTGAACAGAACTGTCGAACATTGTTCCGTCAAGAAGGGTACCGGTATAATGGGTTGTTACGGCAGTTCCCATCTTCGGTTTTGCTCCGCCGTCGCCCTCTTTTTCAACGATATAGCGAAGACCTGATGCAGTTTCTACAGCATTGGGCCATTTTGACTTGATAAGATCAATCTCCGCTTTTCTTTCAGCTTCAAGTTTTGCCTTTGCTTCAGCAGCGGCATTTCCGATAAGACTGTCAAAAGCAGCCTGATCTGATTTAAACGCTTCAGCTTCGGCACCTTTTCTGATAATTGTGAGTTTTTCGATTTTATCGCCCTGCTTGATCGCGTTTACCACATCCTGTCCCTCAACCACATAGCCGAAGACGGTGTGCTTATCGTCAAGCCAGTTTGTCGGTACATGCGTTATGAAGAACTGTGATCCGTTTGTTCCGGGGCCGCTGTTTGCCATCGAGAGTGTTCCGGGGCGGTTGTGCCTTAGGCTCTTGTCGAATTCATCGGGAAACTTGTAACCGGGACCGCCGGTTCCGTTTCCGAGCGGATCCCCGCCCTGAATCATGAAATCGTCAATGACCCTGTGAAAGGTGAGCCCGTCGTAAAAGGGGCCGTCGCCCTTGCTGTTTTTTATTGTGCCTTCCGCAAGCCCGACAAAGTTGGCCACCGTCATCGGTGTCTTTTTATATTCGAGTTCCAGAAGTATGGTTCCCTTGTTTGTTTTCATTTCGGCATAAAGCCCGTCGCTAAGCGCCATTTGCGCCTCCTCTTTTGTTTCTGTGGTTTTTTCCTTTGACGATTGAGCGGAAGCTGCCTTTTCGTCTGTGTGGGAACATGAAAAAATAATAAATGAAAGCGCCGCCAGAAAGAAGACAGCAGTAATTCTTTTAAACATTTATTTTCCTTCTATTATTCTCGTAAATATTACGCCGTTGATGTTTTTAATCGCCGCTATTACATTCTCCGGGACCGGCCCGTCGATGTCAATAAGGTTATAGGCGTAATCTCCCTTGTTTCTGTTAATCATATTTGCGATGTTAAGTCCAGCTTCCGCAAGTACATGTGAAATCTGCCCGACCATGTTCGGAACGTTTCTGTTTCCTATCGATATTCGGGTTTCACCGTTCATATCCATTCTGCAGTCCGGGAAATTTACCGAATTCTTTATATTGCCGGATTCAAGGAAATCCTTAAGCTGATTTACTGCCATTATTGCACAGTTTTCTTCGGCTTCCGGGGTGGATGCTCCAAGATGCGGAATGGGAATAATGCTGTCGATTCCAAGAAGATCGTCACTGGGAAAGTCGGTAACATAGCGGTCGACAATTTCTTCCTTGATGGCCTTTTTAAGGGCGTCGTTATCGACAAGTTCTCCCCTGGAAAAATTGAGAATTTTTACTCCCTTTTTCATCATCGCGATTTTTTCTTCATTGATAAATCCGCGGGTCGAATCGTTAAGCGGCATATGCATGGTGATGTAATCGCATCTTGTCAGCAGGCCTTCGATAGATTCAGATTTCTGTACGTTTCTTGAAAGGCCCCAGGCCGCGTCAATAGAGATGTACGGATCGAACCCGATAACCTCCATCCCAAGCGATATCGCATCGTTTGCAACCATCACGCCGATTGCTCCGAGCCCGATAACGCCGAGGGTTTTGCCCATGATCTCGTTGCCGGTAAAGTCGGATTTACCCTTTTCAATGACCTTCGAAACTTCATCACCCTGGCCTTTAAGCGTCTGGGCCCATGCAACTCCGCGGATTATTTTTCGGGATGAGATAAACAGGCTCATAAGAACAAGCTCTTTTACGCTGTTTGCGTTAGCTCCCGGAGTATTGAATACAACAATTCCCTTTTCGGTATATTTATCAACCGGGATGTTGTTTGTTCCTGCGCCGGCGCGGGCTACGGCCTTCAGTCCGGAAGGAATATCCATGTCATGCATTTTAAAGCTTCTAAGGACGAACGCGTCGGTATGGTCTTCTTCACCGTCTACCGAGTACTTGCTGTAATCAAACAGGCTGAGTCCCTTCTTGGAAATCTTGTTTAGGGTTTTAATATTGTACATTTCTTCTCCTGGATCTGTAGATATCTATCTTCATATTTAAAAACATACTGAATCAGCGGGAAGCTGATTCAGTTCAGTCTTCAATCGCAAGATCGTGACTGAGCATTTCGTCGTCGTCAAAAATAAAGCGGCCGCTTATCTTTGTGCCGTTCAGCGCTTTTTCGAGCCACAGCAGATCATCCGCCCACATTTTGTCATAGGGGATTCGGGCCATATCGCACCAGAAGGGTTCGGCTTCATGAGTTTCGATCATCTCTCCTTCATGCGCCTCCGCTGTGTAGACAAACCCTCTAAGAGAATGTCCGTTTTTGAAGATGAAAAAGAGGTCTCCGACATAAACCGGGTCAATCGGGGTAAGTCCGACTTCTTCCTGGCATTCGCGCACAACAGCTTCAAGAGGCATCTCACCGGGCTCTATTCTTCCGCCGGGAGCATTTACTTTGCCTGCTCCAAGTCCGGTCTTTTTGTTTATAAGAAGAACTTCATTTGTTTCCGGATTCTTTATATAACAGATTACAGCCTGCTCGGTGAATTCCCAGCTGTCCCAGTCCACTTCCTCAACTTTATCGGGAATAACGACAGGTTCCTTTTCTTCAGGCTGCGGCTGCTCAACCGGTTTTATGAATTTCGCAAGAAAGCCGGGTTTCGGCTCATTCTCTTCCTGCGGCGGATCGCATTTCTCGCACATATTAGAGTCGTAGTATAAAATGCGGTCAAAATTCATCCGTGTTCCGCATGAGGTACATTTGACTTTGTACGGAAAAGCCTTTCCTCTCAATATATAAGCGGCAAGTGCAACAGCTCCTGCTCCGGCAATCAGAAAGTACTCGGAAATGTTTTCTTTTGATGCTACAAGGATTACTATTACGTAGAATCCGAAAATAATAACTGCCCAGATCAGGGTTGAAATTCTTTTCTTTTCACATGTTTTATGGTGTCTTCTCTGCATTATATTCAGTATGGCTGTTGCCGCCAGGAGCCAGAAGACGGGTTCTGTAAGTTTCTCTGCTATCATGACTTAGAAAATAACAGTAGGCCGGTTAATAGTCAATGCCGCGGACAGCCTTGAATTTATCGTGATAGCAGGCTATAAATCTGATGGAATGAATAAAAGAAATCCTGATAAGAATGGAATACAGAAAACAACTCCTGCTTTTTTATGGATATCCGCTTTATTTCTGCCTAAAATCCTGATTGGACTGGGCCGGAGTTTAGCCGCTATTTTTACTAAATTTTTCTTTCTGCAGTTTCAGACGGTCCTTTTTCCGAAAACCCGTCCTGTTGTGAATGTGGATCATCCCCTCGATGAAAAAATCCCGTTCGATACATCCTGGGTCGGCCTGTACAATACTTTTACAGTGTTCTGGATGCAGGCTGCCGGCTGGATTCTGAAGGAGTTCGGAATACGGGCCGTACCCGGAGTCGCTCAGTTTGTGAATGATATTGCCCGTATGTATAACGCGGCAGGAAAAGTGTACGGCAGATGCCAGTCGACAACGAACCGTCCGGGAGTTTCAGCAAACTTCCATTTTATAGTAATTCATACTTTCGATCCGCACCTGCACTGTGTACCGAGCCTGCATGTAATGGTTTGCGCGTACGTCGGTTACAAGGTCACAGAGCTTATCAACATATACGCTGAAGACCCTTCGGATTACCGGGCGGAAGCGGAATGGGCATATAAAAACGGACTCGAAATAATTGAATCGGTTCTGCTTGTTAAACAGCACAGTGTAAACTGTATTCCCGCCGGGTATTATATGAATTCAATCCTGTTTAATGATTTCAAATCCGACTGGGCCGACCGGTTTATTGATGAAATGTTCGTCGATGACGCGAAAGGCATAAGTGATGTTTCTGAAATTCAGACACATATCAGAAAATTCTACGACAAGTTTCTGGATGATTATGATAAGATGGGCGACAGGGATAAAGTCCTGTTGGAATTTTTGATGAATTACAAGAACAGTCACGGAGTAGAAGTTGTTTGAATCCCGGCAGAACCCGGAAACAGAACGTTTTTTAAAAAGTCTCGGGTTCCCCGTTGTAAATGTTCACAGTTCGCACAACCATCATGATTTCACACGCCCTTCGAGGAGGATACTCGTCATCGGACCGATGGGTTCGGGAAAGACCGAGTTTTCTTCGAGAGTTTGGCGTGATTCGCGGGTGGCATTGCGCAAGTCGGAAGAAGTCGCGGAACTTACAACAACAGCCGGCTCGGATCGCCGCCGGGTCTTTTTTGTCCGCTCATCGCTTGATGCAGGACGCTTTCCGGATTACCCCGATGACGCACTGGCCTTCCGCGGCGGGTATGAACGCCTGGGAAGCAATATCGCCGCAATTCGCAATTCTTTCGAACTCGAGAAACTTATAGAAGACCATATCGAAATAGGTACCTGGATAATCGACGAAGCGTCGTTCTACGACGAACGGGTAGCCTATGTTGTGAACAGGTATTCCGATATATACGGAATGAACTTTATCTTTCCGACGCTGATACTCAACTTCAGGCGTGACATATTCAACCCGACGGCGAGGTTTCTGCTGAATGTTTCAACGGATGTTTTTACGCTCACAGCCTACTGTGAACATGAAGACTGTATTGCCGATTCGTTCTATACATACCGGTATTACAGGGTGGACGGCAGGGAATGCCCCGCACTGTATTTTGATCCGCTCATAGTAATCGGCGGCGACTCGATCAAGGACAGTCCTGTTGAGCCGAACTACTGTACCCGCTGCGATGAACATCATTACCTGCCCGGAGAAGACTATACCTTTCTCGTCCTTAAGCCGCTCGGTGAGCAGGCTTCGCGTGGTGAAATTGAACCGCTGAAGCAGGAGCTCTTTTCAATTAAAAATGAAATTGAAAGATCAAGACTGTACCAGGTTCTTGAAGAAGCATATATGGATGTCGAACCCAGGCTTCCGATTTGCATGAACTCGCTTAAGGTGCCCTGTATTGCCGAGAAAGCCATGATATATCTTTTTGCTGAAGAAAATCTGTTGTCCGAGGTTCAGGTAAAACGGCTCGCAGCCGAACTTGATCTCGATGTTGAATACATTTCCAGGACCCTCGAAGACAACAGGCGCCCCATTAATTTTGAACAGCTCGATCTGTTCAGCTGACAGCCCTATCTGTTATTAGGCCGGATTTTCTGCTGTCATTCCGGCCTTTTTATAAAATGAATCAGTGCCGCGATTATTCCGCAGACTGCGATGCCTATTGTCATGGGCTTTATGCTTCCAATCGGCGCCATACTCATTGCTGCAGAGGCTGCGAATGCCGCGACAAACTGAAGGCTTCCAAGCAGAGAAGATGCCGAGCCTGTATTTTTTCCATGTCCGCTTAAAGCGATTCCTGTTGAGTTCGGAAGCATCATGCCGATTGTGAACATGTAACCGGCAAGAACAACTATTACAAAGATCATACCCGGAGATATTACGCTCAAAACACCAGCCAGAAGTCCGAATACCAGTGATAAAACCATGGTTGTATCAAAGAGCCTCTCAGGGTCAAATTTTTTAAGAAGTATACTGTTAACTATGTTGCCTGCCATGGCTGCGCCTGCGGTTCCGGCAAAAACAAATCCGTATTGGAATTCACTGAGACTGAATATTTGAAGAAAAACAAAGGGCGATGCGGTAATATAAATAAACATGCCTGCGTTGGCAATATTTCTTGCGGATGCAATCTTCATAAATCCCGGATTCTTTAAAATACTGAGATAGGTTTTCAGTGATTGAGAAATTTTTACCGAAGGGTTCGGTCCGGTGGTTTCCGGCAACCCGAAGATGACTGTCAGAATATTCAGTGAGCCTATGCCGAGCAGGACCCAGAAGATGCTCCTCCAGCCGCTTTGACCAAGAAGAAAACTCCCTATGGTCGGGGCCACTATCGGCGCGACGCTCAGAACTACCATTAAAAAGGAGAAAACCCGGCTCGCTTTCCTGATATCAGGAAAAACATCGGTAACCACAACCTGGGAAATTACCATCCCTGCAGCGGCACCGACCGCCTGGAGGAACCTGAACAGAATAAAGATCCTGATGTCTGATGTGAGGATGCATCCGAGACTGCTGAGTACATAAAGGATAATACCGGTTATAAGCGGTTTTTTACGGCCGATTCTGTCCGAGACAGGTCCGTAAAACAGCTGTCCGATTGTGATTCCGGCAAGGAAAACAGATAGTGAAAGCTGCACCAGGGCTTCCGGACTCTTCATCTCTGCTGCTATCAATGCAAATGCGGGCAGGTACATGTCTATTGATAACGGTGCCATACCCATCAGGATTCCCCCGATTACTGCAAGCTGCATCATTCCGGGGGTACGGGACTTTATGTTCATCTTCGATCCTTAAATTATAAAATTTGATTTAATTCCGCCTTCTTACGATATTCTAAGATAGGGGGAGTCTTATGCATATTACTGATATTATCCTTAAAAAACGGAGCGGTGAAAAGCTCTCGAAAGAAGAAATAGAATATTTTATAAACGGATACGTCGACGGGAACATCCCCGATTACCAGGCTTCCGCCCTGCTTATGACTATCTGGTTTAACGGAATGGACCCGCAGGAGACGACAGATCTTACCCTGGCGATGGTTGCATCCGGCGATACCGTGGACCTGACCGGGATTAAGGGTATAAAGGTAGACAAGCATTCCACCGGCGGGGTTGCCGATACAACCACTCTTGTGGCGGCACCGCTTGTGGCTGCCTGCGGAGGCAGGGTTGCAAAGATGTCCGGCCGCGGACTTGGGCATACGGGCGGAACCCTGGATAAGCTTGAATCAATCCCCGGGCTTTCAATTGAACAGCCGATGGAGGTTTTTCAGGACCTAGTTAATAAAATAGGTTTGTCGGTAATCGGACAGACGGGCAACCTTGTGCCTGCAGATAAGAAGCTGTACGCCCTGCGCGATGTGACTGTAACTGTAGACAATATGTCGCTTATAGCCGGCTCCATAATGAGCAAGAAAATCGCCTCGGGCGCGGATGCCATTGTGCTTGATGTTAAAACCGGCAGCGGCGCTTTCATGAAAACGGTGGAGGATTCCGTCGGGCTCGCACGGGCAATGGTCGATATCGGAAAACTTGCCGGCCGTGCAACCGTGGCGCTTGTGACCGATATGAACCAGCCGCTCGGCAATGCGGTCGGCAACGCGCTCGAGGTTCAGGAAGCAATAGAGATCCTGCGCGGCGGGCATCCGGGTGATCTGAAAACAGCTGCCCTGGCGCTGTCCTCATGGATGCTGAGACTGTCGGGTCTCGCTGATTCAGACGAGGATGCGATGCTGAAGCTTAACAGCGCGCTTGAAAGCGGTGCGGCGCTGAATGCGCTGCGGAAGATGATCGAAGCCCAGGGCGGCGACCCGACGGTATGCGATGACGTCAAAAAGCTGCCGCAGGCCGGCAGGCTGATCGAAGTCAAGGCTGAAAGCGGCGGATGGGTTTCCGAAATGGATAATACCGAAATCGGAATATCGGCCATGCTGCTCGGCGCAGGCAGGCAGACAAAAGCTGATGTAATCGATCCGGCTGTCGGCCTATGGATGAAAAAGCGCCTCGGTGATAAGGTTGCTGTCGGCGATGTTATTGCCGTCTTCCATGTTAATGATGAAAGAAACCTCGAGGAATCGATCAGCCGCTTCAAAGCAGCGATAAAAATTGGCGGAGGCAGACCCGAGAAACTGCCGCTGATTTACAGGGTCGTGGAGTAGCTTTATGAACGTTTCCCTTACGACTCCCGCTCTTCTGTTTCCTGCCATCTCGCTCCTTCTGCTCGCGTATACGAACAGGTATTTGACTATAGCCGGGCTCATAAGGGACCTTCATTCAATGAATAAGGACAGCAAGAGTACTCTTTTCACCGATCAGATTGCCAATCTCAGAAAGCGGATAAATATAATAAAGAACATGCAGATCCTCGGTGTACTCAGTTTTTTTATCTGTGTCCTTACGATGCTGCTTCTTTTTCTGGGTGCAGATTTAGCCGGAGAGATTACCTTCGGTATAAGCCTTGCTTTGCTGCTTTTCTCACTGGGTCTTTCAATTTACGAAATTACAATTTCGGTCGGCGCTCTGAACATCCTGCTGGACAGCTGCTGCGAAGAGGACTGATTATTGCAGCAGGAGTATTTCTACAGCCTCTGAACTGGTGAGAATGTTGATTTCTTCAAAACTGCTGAAGTCCTCCCAGTTGTCGGTCACGATGTATCTGATTCCATGAGTTTTCATTACGGCTGCTATATTTGCAGCATGAATCCGCTTCCCGCATATACTGTGTTTTATAATCAGATGCTGAAGTATTTCGGAAGCTGCTCTCTTTTCATCATAGACTATCATTTTTTTTTCAAACTGCTTGATGTTGTGGACAGCATCGCCGGGACTCATTCCGAAACCGTTAGCGTCCGCAGGGCGTGTCGCAACGATAAGGTATTCCCTGATTACCTGTCCGGATACAACCGGGTTGTATCCGGCCTTCAGAATATTTTTGAGCAGGGCAGCTGCATTTTTGTGGGATTCTCTTGAAGAATCGGTTGCCGACAGCAGTATGTTTGTATCAAAAAATATCAGTTCACCTGCCGTCATCTTCATAGAGGTCGTCTCTTCTCCACCTGGTTTTAAGTCCTGAATTAACAATTATCAGATCAAGATCTTCGTTGATATCATCTTCAAAATCCAGTGCAGAGGCCTTCTCTAATATGCAATGCAGTTCTCCCTGCAGCGATCGGTGGTGCCGTTTTGCAAGGCGCTTTAGTGACAGAAGTGTCTTTTCATCAATATCTCTGATATGTATCGAACTCATACCAGTATTATAATGATACCGATAAACTGAAGTCAAGAGCAGTCAGCGGGCTGGACGAAAGCATATTTGTAAGCTAAAATATTTACATCCTGAGACTGACGGATAAGCGGGCAACCGCGGGGGATCAGGAGTTGAAATTGAATGCCGACCGTCTGGGCAGATTATAAGATCTGTCCGGGCGTTTCTTTTGACCGGGCGGACCTTTAACAGGAGTCTCCAATGGGAAAAGAATGGCGTGATTTCAAACAAGGTCAATGGACCGAAAAAATCGATGTCCGCAGCTTTATTAAAACCAACTATACCCCCTATCACAAAGATGAAAGTTTTCTTTCCGGTCCTACTGAGCGGACAGCGGAACTTAACCGCGCAGTCAATGAACTTTTTCAGGCGGAATGCAATAAGGGCGGTGTTCTTGCAATCGACACACAAAAAGTGTCCTCGCTTCTGAGTTATGATGCCGGCTATATCGACAGGGATAAAGAAATAATCGTAGGTCTTCAGACCGATGCCCCGCTGAAGAGGGGGGTGAACCCCTTCGGAGGTATCAGGATGGCGCGCGAAGCCTGCGCCGCCTACGGGGAGAACCTGTCGGAAGAGGTTGAGAACCACTTCCGCTTCAGGACAACCCATAACGACGGGGTCTTCCGCGTTTATGACGATGAGATAAAAATTCTCAGGCGATCGGGTCTGATAACCGGTCTGCCCGATGCCTACGGGCGCGGCCGGATAATCGGCGACTACCGCAGGGCGGCGCTCTACGGGGTCGACAGGCTGATCAAAGAGAAGGTACGCGACAAGGCTGAGTTATCGGCAGGGCTGATGAACGAAGAGGATATCCGTCTGCTCGAAGAACTCTACCGCCAGATTGATTTTCTGGAAAAACTTAAGAAAATGGCCCTGCTGTACGGCGTCGACATCTTGGGCCCGGCCTCAAACGGGTGCGAGGCTGTCCAGTGGACATATTTTGCCTATCTTGCCGCAATCAAGGAGCAGAATGGTGCGGCGATGTCGCTCGGCCGTGTGAGTACGTTTTTTGACATCTACTTTGAACGGGACATGGCGGAGGGAACCTTTTCCGAGGCGGATGTCCAGGAAATTATAGACGACTTCGTGTTGAAGCTCCGCTGTGCCAGGCAGCTGCGGACACCCGACTATAACGAACTGTTCGCTGGAGATCCGATGTGGATTACCGAGGTGATCGGGGGAATGACCGAGGAAGGTGTCCCGATGGTAACAAAGAGCTCGTACCGGATGCTGCAGACGCTCTACAACCTCGGCAGCTCAGCCGAACCGAACCTTACAGTGCTTTGGTCGGGCAGCCTTCCTGCCGCTTTCAAGGATTTCTGTGCGCGGGTTTCAATAGACACAGATTCTGTTCAGTACGAGAATGATGACCTGATGCGCGAACGTTTCGGCGACGACTACGGTATTGCCTGCTGTGTCTCGGCAATGAGAATAGGTAAGGAAATGCAGTTCTTCGGGGCGCGCTGCAACCTTGCGAAGGCGCTGCTTGTGTCGCTCAACGGAGGCCGCGACGAGCTGTCCGGTGAATATATAGGTCCTGAGAAAAAGCCGCTGAACAGGGGCGTTCTGAAATATGACGAGGTAAGGAAGCAGTTTTCCGGCTACCTCGAGTGGCTCTGTAAAAAGTATGTGAATGCGATGAACATCATTCACTACATGCATGATAAATACGCTTATGAAAAGATCCAGATGGCCCTGCATGATACTGCAGTAAAGCGCTTCATGGCTTTCGGCATTGCCGGGCTGTCTGTTGCCGCCGATTCTCTTTCCGCAATCAAATATGCGCGGGTCACTCCCGTCATCGATGAAACCGGGTTGATAACCGATTATTATATTGAAGATGATTTTCCGAAGTTCGGCAATGACGACGAACGGGTCGACTCGATAGCGGCAGAGCTGACCGAAGAGTTTATCCTTAACCTGCGCCGAACAGAAGCATACCGGAATGCCGAGCACAGCCTGTCGATCCTTACCATTACTTCAAACGTCGTGTACGGGAAGAAGACCGGCTCCACCCCCGACGGCCGGAAAATGGGCGAGCCTTTTGCCCCCGGAGCCAACCCGATGCACAACAGGGAAGAGAAGGGTGCGCTCGCTTCCCTGAACTCCGTTGCAAAGCTCTCCTATGACTGCTGCCGCGACGGCATCTCCTGTACCTTCTCGGTGTCTCCGCAGACGCTCGGATCGGATGAAAAAGCATCGAGAGAAAACCTTGTCAGCATCATCAACGGTTATTTCCGCAAGTCGGGACATCATCTGAACGTGAACGTTCTGAACCGTGAAACGCTTGAAGACGCGATGGAAAATCCTGAAAAATATCCGAACCTGACAATAAGGGTTTCGGGTTACGCGGTGAACTTTCACAGGCTTACGAGGCTGCAGCAGGAAGAAGTGATCTCGCGTACATACTTCAAGAGGTTCTGATGCTGACCGGAAGGCTTCATTCAATCGAGACACTCGGTTCGCTTGACGGGCCGGGGCTGCGGACTGTGTTCTTCATGCAGGGCTGCAATATGAGGTGCCTGTACTGCCACAACCGCGACAGCTGGGAGGTCGCCGGCGGTAAGGTGTGCTCGTCCGGGGCGCTCGTAGAGGCAGCCCTGTCATACAGGGAGTATTACGGTGAGAAGGGCGGGGTAACCTTTTCAGGCGGAGAGCCGCTGCTTCAGGCGGATTTTTTAATTGAAGCCGTGAGGGAACTGAAAAGGCTGGGTATTCACACGGCGCTCGATACCTCGGGCTCGGTGTACAGCGAAAAAAGCCGGGAGCTGTTCCGGCTTGCCGATCTGGTGATGCTTGATATTAAGCATTCCGATAAAGCCCGGTACCCTGAACTCTGCGGCTTTCCCGGCGGCAATGCCTTTTCGAATCTGCGCTATCTTCAGCTTCAGGGACTGAAATACTGGATAAGACAGGTGATAGTCGAGGGGTATACCGATTCTGAAGAGCAGGCGGACGGTCTGGCGCGCCTGCTTGCCGCACGGAATCCGCCTGAAAAGACTGAGCTGCTGCCTTACCACGATATGGGGCTGTCTAAATGGACGGCTTCGGGCAGCAGGTATCCGCTTGGAGGGATTAAGCCCCCGCCTGCAGAACGGATGGAATTGCTGCGGAACCGGCTCCGGGGGCTGTCAACCTGAATCCGGGTTATTCAGGATTTGGTTACCTCGTAACCGGCGTTCCTGATTGCGTCTTCTGCTTCATCGAGGCTGAAGTCTCCGTCGATTTCAGCGTAGCGGCCTTCGAGGCTGATTTCAATTTTGCCTATTCCGCTGACTGTGTTCAGTGCGCTCTTAACCGCTTCGCTGCAGTGGTTACAGTCCATTCCTTCGATCTTTATTCTTGTCGAATTTTCATCTGCTTCACTCACAGAATGATCATGGCTGTGTTTACCGCCTTTAATTTTTGCCATGATTCTTCGGGTAAATAGGAACAGAAGCAGCAGCAGGAAGACTATTGATACAGTTAACAGGAATGGGGTCTGTGTTTCGGCTGCGCGGCTTTGTGTCGCGGCCCCGAACGGAGAAAGTCCAAGCCCCCTGTATATTAAATCCATCGCAAACCCGAAAATCATGCTTCCGGCTATAAGTGTTACAAGGTACCTGATTGTTGTTTTCTTTCCGAGTGTCTTGCTGATTATCGCGAGTGAGGCGGCGTTTGTTGCAGGGCCTGCGACAAGGAATACATATGCGGCACCCGGTGACACGCCCTTGGCAATAAGCGCGACTGCAATGGGTATGCTCGATGTTGAGCAGATGTACATGGGAATTCCGATCGCAACCATCACAATCATTCCGACAATGGGGTTGGACAGAATTGAGCTTGCGAAGAAATTATCAGGAATCGCAATCGAGATGACGGCGGCAATGGCAAGACCGACTGTGAAGTTTACTGCAATGTCGTCGAGCAGTTCAAAAACCGCGTAATTAAACATTTCTTTTATCTTGCCGAAGAATCCCGGGTACAATGAAATCTGTGCCGGGACTACTGTTTTCGGAACGGCTTTTTCGGTTCCGCTTTTCCGGTCCAGTATGTAATCGGCAACTCCTCCGGCCATTCCGATTATCAGTGCGGCAAGCGCTTTGAATACCGCGAAAACCGGTCCGAGCATTCCCCAGGCTGCGGTTATCGAATCTATACCGGTCTGCGGCGTTGAGATCAGGAATGATGTTACGGCCGCTTTTGAGGCGCCCGAATTCTTCAGGTAGACTGCCGTTGGAACGACTCCGCATGAGCAAAGAGGCAGAGGTACCCCGAAAAGGGCCGCTTTGAATACCGAACCAATATTGTTCCCGCCAATATGCCTGGCTACAAAGTTCTTGCTCAGGATGACATGCAGCAGTCCTGCTATACCTATACCGAGCATTATGTAAGGAGCCATCTCAAAAAATAGCAGAACGGCTTCATTTATAAATTTTACTAAAAAATCAAGCACCATAATTTCTCCCTATTCAGCCAGATGATTAAGGCCGATCGCAATGATGTCGTCAATGTGTTCATCGTTAAGAGAATAAAAAACCTGTTTGCCGTCTTTACGGTATTTGACAAGGCGCGCCTGACGAAGCGACTTCAGCTGGTGACTGATTGCCGTCTGGTTCATTTCTATTGTGGCAGCGATGTCATGTACGCAGAATTCGCCTTCTTTAAGCAGGAACAGGATCCTGATTCTTGTAGGGTCGCCGAATACCTTGAAGAATTCAGCAAGGTCCTGTACCTCTTCTTCAACAGGCATTTTTTTTCTGAGTGCATCCGATTCCGATTCGGAAAGGTTGCAGGATACCATTTTTTGTCCGTCACTCATCCGGGTCTCCTTTGTTGTGGTGAACATATGAACATCTATTCATATGAAATATAATAGAAATCCAGCCTGTTGTCAAGAAGGCAAAAAAATCCCCCGCTGAATAAAGCGGGGGGCAACTTAAATACGGTTAGTAGATATAGATTCCGTAGCTTCCGGATGTGGATGAGAAAAAGCCTTCTACCTTGATATAGATATATTCGTCTACAGCATAGTCTGTTCCGGCGTCGACGCGTATACCGTATCCTGCTCCGTAGGCTGCATCCGAAGTATCGTATCCGCTGTCCTGATTTTCCACGATGGGGTCCCCGTCTGTATTGTATACACTGACTTTGACGTCGGCTGTAAACGAGCTGCCTGAAGCGTAATCATAACTGTCCTGCCAGTGAATAACATAATAACTCTGGCTTGCTGCAAATTTAAACCAGTCGACATCGCCGGTCGGATTAATTGTATAACCTGTATACCAGGATCCGCTGCTGATTGAATAGGGTTCATTGATGTCTGCATCGTCCCAGGGTTTCGGGTCTGCAACGGTAATTGTGATGCTTTCTGTATCGTAATCATACTCGGTAGAAAGAGTTGCAGTTACTGTGTATGTCCCGGCGGTTGAAAACTGAACCGTTTTGGTAACTTCAAAATCTTCGGCTTCTGATGAGTCAATTGCGATTTCTTCACTGATACCGGCAGTCGATGAGGTCAGTGTAAGAATCCCGCTGTAATCAACAAGGTCGGAATAGCCTATTTGGTCTACAGTGGTGCCTTTTACGGTAAACGTTACACTTTCACCGGCATTGATTGCTGCTGCATCAGCAGTGAAGCTGCTTATTTCCGGAGTGGCCAGAAACAGGCTGCATCCGGCGGTCAAGGCAATTAAAAGCGCTGCCGACAGCAGGATAGGTGTTCTTTTCATTATTGTCTCCCTTTGTAGTTGGTTTTCTACATTTAAACAGGGCAACCTTAAAACCATTTAAAATTATGGGAATAACCAAGATTTAAAGTAAAATTTCGGGAGTAATAGTTTCAGACGGACACCGGCTGCCCGTGATAATCTGAGACAGAAGCATCTCTGCCGCTTTTCGATAGATTGCAGCAGGTTTTAGATCGACTGTAAGTAGTCTGAACGGCAGCACTGTCAGAAACGGCATGTTGTCGTAGCCTGCAAGCGGAATTTCTTCCTGGACCCTCAGCCCGGCATCACTGACTGCATACCCGGCACCGGCGGCGGCAAGGTCATTCACCGCTGCTATTCCGTCGGCTTCAGCGATTATGGAGCCGGCAGCGGCATAACCTGTGTCACGACCGATGCCGCCGGTTGCCAGTTTCACTGTCGCTTCCGGAAATACAGACAGGAATCCTTCAAGGCGTTCTCTGTGCGGCGGAACAGCATCGAGGTGCGCTGTGATATACGCCGGTTTAACGCATCCCGCATTCTTCAGAAGCCGGGCCTGCAGCCTGCCGCCTTCAAAGTTGTCTGTGCTGCAGCGGCTGAAACCGTCGAATGATTTTGTATGGTGCCCGATGATGTACGGAATCCCCGCAGCGGCAATCATCGCTGCTTCCTCAGGCTGATCGACATCGTAGCAGATCAGTCCGTCTGTTTTATTTTTTAGGCTTTCAATGTCCTCAGGTGCTGATGCGGTAGCAAGATTAAGCTGATACATGCTTTCGTCGATGACTGATTTTACGGCATGAAGGACATCGGTGTAGAACCATTTGAATATAGGCAGATCCCCCCAGTAATAGGGCCTTTTTTCCTTTTTCAGCTCGAGCAGCGTAATGATGCCTGTTCCGTTGCGGCGCAGGGCACTGGCTGATTTATTCGGGCTGTAGCCGAGGCGTTCAGCCGCTTCTAATACCGCTTTCCGTCGTTCGCTGCTGACTGAACCGGGATTATTGTAGACCCGTGAAACAGTTGCGCTGCTTACGCCTGCTGCTTCGGCGACCTGATCTCTTGACACTGGTTTCATTAGTCAGTATTGTACACGTGTACATATTGTTGTCAAGTGAATTATAATTATCAAGAATTAGTAACTATGGCTGCATCTTAATCACAATTATGCTTGCGGACATCAAAATCAACGGAAAAAAGGCAGATTTTTTCCGCCGACATCGCTGCCCTCAAGTGTGACCAAAACAAGTTCTGCCATAATTTATATCCCTCATCATCCCGAAAACGTTATTTGAGGATAAATGAAGGTATGGCAAAGAGGATTATCCAAAACCATCAGGGGTAAATAATTCTGCAATCGCTTTCGAAGGCGTAATAAAATTGCCGAGATCAAGGAGGCTGCAATTGAATTTTAATGAAGATCCGCACCGCAGGTTAAATATCCTGACCGGCGAGTGGGTTAAGGTTTCACCTCACCGCACTAAGAGGCCCTGGAACGGGCAGACTGAAATGCCGGCTATGGAAGATCTTCCGGGACATGATCCCGGCTGCTACCTCTGTCCGGGAAATACCCGATCAGGAGGGGTAAAAAATCCCGATTACGCCGAAACCTTTGTTTTTGATAATGACTTCATGGCCATCCTGCCTGATACCGAACCTTCCGAATACAGTAACGGGCTTCTAAAGGCCGAGACCGAGCAGGGCCTGTGCCGGGTAATATGCTTTTCGCCCCGTCACGATCTGACGCTTGCGCTGATGCCGCAGCAGGAAGTTCTGAAAGTTGTTCAGCTGTGGATTGACCAGTACGTTGAGCTCGGAGCAATGGAGTTTATCAACCATATTCAGATTTTTGAAAACCGCGGAGCCGTAATGGGCTGTTCAAATTCTCATCCGCACGGGCAAATATGGGCGGAACGGAATATCCCGACAATCTCCGCTGTCGAGCTCAAAAGCCAGAAAGATTATTACGACACAGGCGGGTCGTGTCTGCTCTGCGATTATCTTGAACAGGAGCTTTCGGACAGAAGCAGGATAGTGTTTGAAAACGGAAGTTTTGCTGTTCTTGTACCTTTCTGGGCTGTCTGGCCATATGAAACCATGATTCTTCCGAAACGCCATATGGGCAGCATAGTCGAGATGACTGATACCGAGAAGAACGATCTGGCTGATGCCGTGCGCAGGCTCGGTATCAGGTACGATAATCTTTTTTATACGAGGTTTCCGTATTCGATGGGGATACATCAGAAGCCGACTGACGGAGGCGAATACCCCGAGGCGCATTTTCACTTCCATTACCTGCCGCCGCTGCTTCGTTCCGCGACAGTCAGAAAATTTATGGTGGGTTATGAACTGCTTGCAATGCCCCAGCGCGACATCAGCGCAGAACAGGCTGCCGCCGCCCTCAGGTCTCTTCCTGAGCAGCATTTCAGCCGGAAGGAAAGCGGCAGATGAAAAGTATTCAGGAACTGACAGACCTGATCAGCGCCGGCGGGGCGGATTCATCCCTGCTCGAAATCTATCCTCAAAACAAGCTGGAAGCACAGAAATCAAGATACCTGGAACTGCTGGAACGGCATCGTGAGCTGTTCGGTGACAGGTCGGTCATGGTTGTGAGCACACCCGGCAGGACCGAGCTCGGGGGCAACCATACCGATCATAACCACGGCAATGTATTAGCCGGTTCAGTTGATCTTGATTCGGTCTGTGTTGTGTCGGCATCCGGTGATGAAAATGTCCTTGTATGTTCGGACGGCTATGAGCCTATACAGCAACTGCTCGGGGATTTCGAACCGCGGCCTGCAGAAAAAGAAACAACTGCGGCTCTCGTTCGGGGAATCCTCGCGCGCTTTGCAGCCCTCGGATACAATACCGGCGGCTTCTGTATGAATATGAACTCGGAGGTACTGCCGGGTTCCGGGCTGAGTTCCTCGGCGTCGGTCGAAGTACTGATCGGCACGGCCGTAAGCGAACTTTTCAATGACGGCTGCACGGATTTTGTTGAGGTTGCCCGGATTGGACAGTTTGCAGAAAACAGCTACTTCGGCAAGGCCTGCGGGCTGATGGATCAGGTAGCCTGTGCCGCCGGAGGTGTTGTAGGCATTGATTTTCTTGATCCCGAGGCGCCTGTCATCAAACCCGTTAAATACAGCTTTGATGAAAAGGGCCTGGATCTAATGGTGACTTCAGTGGGTTCAAGCCATGCGAACCTTTCTGACGAATACAGTGCAATGCCTAAAGAAATGCGGTGTGCCGCCGCGGTGCTGGGAGCCGAGGTCTGCCGCGGGATTACAATACAGCAGCTTTTGGAGAATATACCGGCGGTAAGGAAAGCCTGCGGAGACCGGGCAGTACTGAGGGCTTTTCATTTTCTGAATGAAAACGAAAGGGCTGCCGGGCAGCTTGAAGCATTGGAGGCCGATGCTTTGGACAGGTATCTGCAGCTTGTCAGGGCATCCGGTGATTCCTCATTCAAATACCTTCAGAATATCTATCTTGGAACTGAACCTGCGGAACAGGGACTCAGTCTTGCGCTCGCCTTTTCTGAACAGTTTCTTGCCGGGGAAGGAGCCTGCAGGGTGCAGGGCGGAGGATTTGCAGGAACCATTCAGGCATACGTTCCCAAAAAGCGGGTAAAGGGTTATATTGAAATAATGGAAAGCATCTTCGGAGAAGGGTGCACTCATAAGCTGCGGATAAGAAATAAACCTGCATGCAGGGTTTTATAGTATAAAACGGGGGTAGGGAATGAAAGTACTTGTGATAGGCGGAGCCGGATACATCGGAAGCCATGTTGTTAAATCACTTTTGAATGCCGGACACAAGGTTACTGTGTTCGACAACCTCTCTTCCGGACGTGAAGAAAACCTGTTCAGCAATGCCGGTTTTTTCAAGGGTGATATTCTGGATCCTATCGGGCTTGCAAAGGCCTTCCAGGCTGATGATTTCGAGGCAGTAATTCATCTTGCGGCCTTCAAGGCTGCAGGCGAGTCCATGCTTAAACCTGAAAAATATTCGGTGAACAATATTACCGGCACAATAAACATCCTTAATACAATGTGCGAATACGATGTAAAAAGGATTGTCTTTTCATCTTCCGCCGCAGTCTTCGGCGAGCCGGTGAGACTTCCAATTGATGAAGACCACCCCAAGAATCCCGAAAACTATTACGGCTTTACCAAGCTGGAGATTGAACGTTTTCTTGAATGGTACGACAAGCTTAAGGGGATAAAGTTTGCCGCTCTCAGATATTTCAATGCTGCGGGCTATGATATAGACGGGGAAATCAGCGGACTGGAGCAGAGTCCTGCGAACCTGCTTCCGGTCATAATGGAGGCGGCAGTAGGTATGCGCGAGAAGCTGCAGATTTTCGGGAATGACTACGATACACCGGACGGAACCGGGGTGCGTGACTATGTCCATGTTACGGACCTTGCGGCAGGCCATGTGCTGGCACTCGAATATATCACCGAAAAGAACGAAAGCCTTACTGTCAATCTCGGATCCGAAAGCGGCTTGTCGGTTATGGAGCTGCTTGAGGAAGCCCGGAAGATCTCGGGTAAAGAGATTCCGGCTCAGATTGTCGGCAGACGACCCGGTGACCCGGCAAAGCTTGTCGCTTCATCGGCCCTGGCAAAGGAGAAGCTCGGCTGGACCGCAAGGTACAGCGACTGCGAAACCCTTATAAGAACATCCTGGAATGTTTATAAGGACAGGCTGAATAATTTGTTTGAATAATAACAAATGTTTTAATATTAACAAAAAATGTTGACAACACAATTGTTTCGGAATAGAATTATTCCGGGACATGAATAAAAGAACAAAAAGACTAAACAGCATTCTAGAATACCTTCAGAAAAACAAATCAGCTGATGTGAAAGAACTGTCGGAACGTCTTGTTGTGTCTGACATGACTGTCCGCAGAGATTTAAAATACCTTGAAGACCAGGATCTGGTCAGGATTAAGCACGGCGGAGTGTTCATTAACCAGTCCGGGGACTCGGGTTCCGTCGAAAGTGATTATACACTTCTGACTGCCAATTCGATGAGAATTGCCGAGAAGAAGAGGATTGCGGTTAAAGCGGTATCCCTGATTGAACCCGGCGAATCTGTTACGATCGATTCAGGTTCCACTATGGAAGAGTTCGCACGAATTCTCCCCGGGGGAATAAATCTCAGTGTTTTATGCTATTCACTCAATATCCTGAACGAAGTTGTTAAACGCGGCTGCGGGCAGGTTATTTTTTCAGGCGGGTATTACCATGAGCGCTCTATGATGTTTGAAAGCCCGGAAGGGCTCTCGCTTATCCGCAGAACAAGAACCAACAAGGCTTTCATCTCCGCGAGCGGCGCCAACGCCGACCTTGGGGTAACAACAAAGATTCCGCAGGAGCGGGATGTTAAAGAAGCAATAATGGAATCAAGTCAGAGCAGGATACTGCTTATTGATTCGGCGAAGTTCGGGAAGGTTCAGACGAATTATTTCGCGAACCTTGAAGATTTTGAGATTATAATTACCGACAGCGATCTTCCTGATGAATACGCTGAAATCATCAGGAAGAAAAATGTGCAGCTCTATATAGTCTGAGACCTGTTATTGTTGAAAACCGTCCGTAAAATAGTTTACCGGCGGATTTGATAGTTTGATAATTCTGCCTTCCCCGGCAGGACGTAAACACAGGAGGTAGTATGGCTGACATACAGACAGATGCATTAGGGATGATCGAGACGAAGGGCTTTGCCGCTCTGGTTGAAGCTTCGGATGCGATGGTTAAAGCGGCAAGAGTCGAACTTAAGGGCTGGGAACAGACCGGCGGCGGGTATGTGACCGCGATCGTTCGCGGAGACGTTGCCGCCGTAAGGGCCGCGCTTGATGCCGGCAGCCGGGCGGGAGAGAAGGTCGGCGAGGTAATTTCGGTTCACCTGATCCCAAGGCCGGATGCCTCTCTCGACAAGAACCTTCCTCTGAACGGTTAGGCGGGTACGATGAATAAAGTTGATCTTCGTACCTACAATTTTATCGATTCGCTGCAGCTTCAGATGGCGTCTTACATGTGCACCATTTCAAAAGGATATTTCCCGGTCGGCGGACAGGCCTGCGCTTTCATCGAAATAGCTCCAGGAATCGAAATCAACAGGCTCACGGATATTGCGCTGAAGGCTACAAATGTCGTTCCGGGTATCCAGATTGTCGAGCGTTCCTTCGGGCTTTTGGAAGTCCATTCGGACAGCCAGGCGGACGTTCGACAGGCGGGTGCTGCAGTACTGCAGGAACTCGGTCTGACGGAAGACGACAGGATTAAACCGGCAGTACTCACCAGTCAGCTGATAAAGAACGTAAGCGACCACCACGCCCAGCTTGTGAACAAGGTCCGCTACGGAAATATGGTGCTGCGCGGCGATACCCTGTTCGTGCTCGAGATTGAACCTGCCGGTTACGCATTCTACGCGGCAAATGAGGCTGAAAAATCATCAAACATCAAGATCATCAACGTAACGGGCTACGGCAAGTACGGCCGGGTATATATTGCCGGCGATGAAGCTGAAGTCCTGGTGAGCAAGGACGTCGTTGAATCGAGGCTCGCCGATATTACCGGCCGACCGGTACAGGAATAAAAAGGAGAATTATATGGCAATTACTGAAAATGCTTTGGGAATGATAGAAACAAGAGGGTTCGCTGCAATGGTTGAAGCATCTGACGCAATGGTCAAGGCTGCGAATGTCGAGTTTGTCGGCCAGGTAAAGATCGGCGGCGGCTATACAACCTCTGTAATACGCGGTGATGTTGCTGCAGTAAGGGCTGCACTTGATGCGGGCAACCGTGCGGCTGAAAGAGTAGGCGAAATAATATCGGTGAGCATCATCCCCAGGCCACACGAACTGGTTGACGAGGTTTTTCCGCTCGGCAGAAAAGCCGTAAAGAAGTAGCAGATGGTACTTTCAAGAGTTGTCGGTACGGTTGTATCAACCATGAAGGAGCCGCGGCTTGAAGGGATTAAATTCCTTCTGGTCGAAAAGCTTGATCCGAAGACCATGAAGGGGAAGAACGATTTTGCAGTTGCAATGGATGCCGTGGGCGCCGGCCCGGGCGAGGTTGTTTTCTATGTAACCGGCAGCAGCAGCCGCCAGACGGATGTGACTTCCGGAAAACCGAGCGATGCCACCATAACGGCGATTGTCGATTTTGTTGAGATAGGCGGCAAATCCGTCTATTCGAAGGACGCCGATAAATGATGCTCGCAAAAGTGACCGGAACGGTAGTCGCCTCTGTGCGTTCGGACAGAATCGATTCTCCGGTGTACCTGCTGGTGACGCCCTGGAGCAGGAAAAATGAAGCTGCGGGCTCCGAGATGATCGCGCTCGATATAATCGGCGCCGGGCAGGGCGAAATGGTTCTCGTCTCGCAGGGATCCTCCGTGAGGCAGACACCGTCAACTGTCGATAAAGCCGTAGACGCGCTGGTTATCGGTATAGTCGACAGTGTCTCGGAAGCAAAAAAGGAAGTCTATCGGAAATGACGGGTATCATCGGTGTACTTGAACTGCAGAATGTTTCCGACGGCTACCTTGCGCTTGATGCGATGGTAAAGGCGGCGCCGGTAAGCATCATCCGGGCTGAGATTGTCAATCCCGGAAAATACCTGATCCTGGTAACCGGGGACGTTGCCTCGGCGGAGATTGCAATGGATGCCGGAATTACGGCAGCCGTCGATCCCGTAGTCGACCACCTGCTTATCACAAGTCTCGATGAACAGGTCCTTCCCGCGCTGATGTCGGTAAGACCTCCGGCCGTACCCGATGCGGTAGGCATTGTCGAGTCGGTATCGGTTGCCGGTGCAATAAATGCAGCCGATCGTGCGGCCAAGGCCGTTGAAGTCGATATAGTGTCGATTAAAGCGGGCAGTGAAACCGGCGGAAGGGGAATCCTGACGCTGAACGGAAATATAAGCAATGTTCAGTCTGCGGTGGAAGCGGCAGCGGCCGGACTTCAGGCAAAAGGGATGCTGCTGCGGAGCGCGGTAATCACCGGGCCTCACCCCGATACAAAGAGGTTTTTCAATGGAAATTGATGAAAAAGCGATACGCAATATAGTAAAGAATGTAATCGACGGACTCGATGCAAACCGCGGCGGACCTGCCGTCTTCGGTGTGCCCGGTGTTTTCGGTGATATCAACAAGGCGATATACGAAGCATCAAAGGCGTTCGAGGTCTACCAGCAGACAAGTCTCGAGGTCAGGCGCAGAATGATAAAAGAAATGCGCGAGGCAGTCCGTCGGAATGTCGAGAAGCTTGCTTCAATGGCTGTGGAAGAAACCGGTATGGGCCGGTATGAAGACAAACTCAAAAAGAACACGCTGGCTGCTGAGCTGACCCCCGGGGTCGAGGACCTGCAGCCGCGGAGCTTCACCGACGATCACGGCCTGACGCTTGTTGAGAACGCGCCCTACGGGGTAATCGGGGCAATCGCGCCAAGCACGAACCCGACCGAGACTATTATTAATAATTCGATAAGCATGCTGTCGGCCGGAAATACGGTGGTCTTCAATCCGCATCCTGCGGCAAAGAAGGTCTCGGTATTTACGGTCGGTATACTCAACCGGGCTATTGCCGAAGCCGGCGGGCCCGAGAACGTGATCACAACGATTACGGAACCCACAATCGAGAGCGGACAGATGCTGATGAAGCATCCGCTGATAAGCCTTCTGACAGTTACCGGCGGCCCGGGTGTAGTAAAACTTGCGAAGGAATCTTCCAAAAAGGTGATCGCCGCCGGTCCGGGGAACCCTCCGGTGGTTGTAGACGAGACCGCCGATATCAAGAAGGCTGCCGCCGCAATCGTTGCGGGCGCAGGTTTCGACAATAATATAGTATGCATCTGCGAAAAAGAGCTGCTTGTCGTACGGCAGGTGGCTGACAGCCTGAAGGCCGAAATGTGCCGGAATGGCGCGTACGAACTCAGTCCCGATCAGATTAAGGCGGTTACGGAGCTGGTAATTGACCGTCCAGGCCGCAAGGGCGATGAGGGTGCAATAAACAAGAAGTATGTCGGAAAGGACGCGGCAGTCATTGCAAAGATGATCGGCGTCGAAGTTCCGTCCGACACAAAAATCCTTCTGTGCGAGGTTGATAAGTCCCACCCGCTTGTCTGGACTGAACAGCTCATGCCGGTTATTCCTCTGGTAAGACTGGACAATGTCGATGAGGCGATTGAGTTTGCGTTTGAATGCGAGCACGGGTTCAGGCACAGCGCGTCGATACACTCCACGAATATCGACAAGCTTTCGAAGATGGCAAAGATTATGAATTGTTCGCTGTTCGTCAAAAACGGCT
>QKCC01000288.1 GCA_003245835.1 Spirochaetales bacterium
TTGCAATTCTGCGCGGCGATATGGACCTGAATGAAACGAAGCTTGCCAATGCAGTAAAAGCAAAGGACCTGAGGCCTGCACACGAAGAGGAAATCAGGGCTGTCGGCGCAGTTCCGGGCTACGGATCACCTGTCGGTGTAAAGGGTGCTGTCGTTGTTGTTGACGATCTTGCCGCAGCATCATCCAATCTTGTGGGCGGCGCCAATGAAGAGGGTTTTCATCTGCTGAACCTGAACTGCGGAAGGGACTATAACGCAGATATGATAATCGATATAGCCGCTGCTGAAGCCGGTCACAGCTGTATTAACTGCGGCGGTGAGCTTAAGGCCGAGAAGGCTGTTGAGGTCGGTAATATATTCAAGCTCGGGACGCGCTACAGCGAATCGATGAACGTAACCTACCAGGATGAAAACGGTAAAATGCAGCCGGTAATCATGGGCTCGTACGGTATCGGAGTTGGGCGCCTCCTGTCCTGTGTCGTTGAGCAGCACCACGATGATTACGGAATTATCTGGCCTGTCACAATCGCACCTTTTCAGGCGCATATTGTACTGCTTCACGACAAGAAGGGCACTGAAGCCCAGGAGACAGCCGAGGCCCTGTATACCGAGCTTCAGGAAGCCGGTATTGAAGTTCTTTTCGATGACCGGAACGAAAGTCCCGGCGTAAAATTCAATGACGCTGATCTTATAGGGATCCCGGTCAGACTTACCGTCGGCCGCCGCGCGCTTGATCAGGGCGGAATCGAATTCCGGATCAGGGGAGAGAACGATTCCGAGATCGTACCGGTCGGACAGGTCAAAGAAAAGCTCGATGCCGCGCTTGAGATGCTCCGTCAGAAGATAAACTACGGGCTGAAGACAGTAGAATACAGGGATTAGAGCGGAAAATCCATTCCGGGGCGGTCAAGACCGAGGTCATCGGCCCTGATGCCGTCGCCCGGTTTCACAGGGCATACAAGCTTTTTTCCTATTATCTCATTGTAGAACTCAGGCCTGATTCCGGGTCTGAGTTTTTTTTCGGTCCGAAGAAGCGCGGTGTTTTGTTCGGTAAGAACAGTTCCTTCAGCCAGGCCGCTGACGGCATGTACCGATCGGTTTGTCCTTCCGTAATTTCTAAGCTCGGATTCCGCAAGCCTTTTTTTCCCGTCTCCGAGTATGCTCTTGACCCTTTCTCTTCCGAACCGTGCTTCCGCGGCATATATACGGTCTTTCGCCGGGATTTTCTCGAACTCCCTGACCGCCGCGGACATCATCGCGAATTTATCCGGGGTAAGCGCTATGGGATCATCAAGCCCGCCGCCGGCGTTATCGAGCGCAATATGCTTTTCAATAACTGTAGCGCCGGCCGCTGCTGAAACAGAGGGTACCAGAAGCGGGTCGAGGCTGTGATCAGAGACTCCGGCTGCTACCCTGAAATGGTCAATAAAAAACGGAATGAGACGAAGATTGTATTCGTCCTCGGGAGCCGGGTACGAGGTGATGCAGTGAAGGAGTACTGTGTTTAAATTGCCGGTAACAGCGAGTGCAGCCGCGATATCTTCAAGGGTCGAAACCCCCGTCGACAGGATTATTTTTTTCTGGGCAGCTGCTGCCTGTTCGAGCAGAGGAAAGTGGTTAAGTTCCGGTGATGCAATCTTTATCGAGCTGCAGCCCAGCATCAGCAGCTGATTCAGACTCTCTTTCCCGAAAGGAGAGGCCAGAAATTCCATTCCGGCTTTCTCTGTAATTTCCTTCATCGCGAGGTAGAACTCAATATTCTGTTCAAGCTCACGGAAGCGGTCATACAGTCTGATGCTGCCGCCTGGTAGCGCAACTTCGCCGGTTTCGGGGTGAATAATTTCGTCGGCAATTACAATTTGTGTTTTTACGCAGTCGGCACCGGCCGCAGCTGCAGCATGAATAAGTTCTGTCGCTCTTTCAAGGCTGCCGTTATGGGATGTCCCTGTTTCGGCAATTATAAAAACCTGGTGAGAAGAGTTCTGTTTGTTTAACCCGCGGTCAGTTCCCGCCGTTTTCGGATTTTTCATCAAGCATCCTGAACTTTAGGTCGGCGAGGCCTTCGGAAAGCGATACCTTGTATATATGAGGATTGATAAGACGTTTGAACGTCCTGTCGAGCTTTGATACATCAGAGATTACATTTTCCCTGATTTCTGATAGCTCCGGCAAATCACAGCAGATCTTTCCGCTGTCGATACATTTTTTCAGAAGAGGTTTGACCGAAGCGTGATCGTAGCTTTTAAAGGATTTGTACCGGTACATCGGGTGAATAAATTTGTAGCTTTTTTCAGCCGAGAGCCTGTCTTCGTAGAAGGTCATAAGGTCGGCGAGCGGTGAATCGTTTCCGTCGAAAAACCTGTAAACCTGCTTGAAACCGGGGTTGGTGGTTTTTTCGGGGTTATTGGACAGCTTGATAGTGGGAATCATACTGCCGTTCTGCTGCCGGGCAACCATCTTGTAAACACCCGTAAGTGAAGAGTCCTCTCCGCCGGTTACCAGCTGGGTCCCTACGCCCCATGAGTCGATCGGCGCTTCATCACGCAGCAGCTGTCTGACTATGTGTTCGTTCAGATCATTTGAAACCGCAATCATGGCGTCATTCAGACCGGCTTCATTGAGCCTGGCCCTGACTTTTTCACTGAGGTACTGAAGGTCGCCGCTGTCCAGCCTGACCCCGAAATTCAAGCCCTTCTTTTTTAGTTCCTTTCCGACGATAATAGCGTTTTCAAGCCCGCTTCCGAGGGTATCATAAGTGTCTATCAGAAGGATTACCTTGTCCGGGTAAAGATCGGCATACTTGCGGAAGGCTTCGAGTTCAGATTCGAACGACATTACCCATGAATGAGCCATGGTCCCTGTGACCGGTATTCCGAATTTCTGGCCGGCGAGGGTGTTCGATGTAGCAGCCGCTCCGCCTATGAATGCGGCGCGTGATGCTGAAAGTGCACCGTCGATTCCCTGGGCCCTTCTGAGTCCGAATTCCATTATATTGCCGCCGCCGCTGGCTGTATAAATCCTGGCAGCCTTTGTTGCTACCAGGGTCTGGTAATTTACGGTATTGAGAAGCATGCTCTCTATCAGCTGAGCTTCCATCAGGTTGGCCTTAACGGCTATCAGCGGTTCGGACGGAAAGGCTATGGTCCCTTCATCCATAGCGTAAAGATCGCCGCTGAAACTGAAATCCTTCAGGTAGTTAAGAAAATCTTCCCTGAAGACCCCGGTTTTCCTGAGATATTCGATATCCTCTTTTTTAAATGAGAGCTGTTCAAGCCGTTTGAGCAGATCTTCAAGCCCTGCAAAAACAGAGTATCCGCCGCTGAACGGGTTGCGTCTGAAAAACATCTCGAAAATTACATCGGGGTTATTCTGTTTATAGAAGTATCCCTGCATCATCGTAAGTTCGTAAAGATCTGTCAGCAGGGCTGAATTATACATACTACTTCCGCTTGATTATATCGAAGCCGGTATACGGAACGAGTTTTTCAGGGATTCTGATAGAGCCGTCTTCAGTCTGAAAGTTTTCCATTATTGCTATGATGGCCCTTGAGACGGCTATGGCTGTGCCGTTAAGCATATGCAGTATTCTGTTCTTGCCTTCTTCATCCTTGTAGCGCACACCGAGCCGCCTTGCCTGGTAGTCGGTACAGTTCGAGGTGGAGGTAACTTCGCCCCATTCACCGGTCTCACCGCGGCCAGGCATCCATGCTTCAAGATCGTATTTCCTGTACGCTGGTGCGCCCAGGTCGCCTGTGCATGTATCGACAACTCTGAAAGGAATTTCAAGGCCGCTGAAGAGTTCTTCCTCGATTGCAAGAAGTTCCTGGTGTATTTTCTCTGAATCTTCGGGTTTGCAGTATACAAACATCTCAACCTTCGAGAACTGGTGCACGCGGTAGAGTCCGCGGGAATACTGGCCGGCAGCGCCGGCTTCGCGTCTGAAGCAGTGGGAAAGCCCGGCCATCTTGATAGGCAGCTTTTCGGCATCGATAATCTGTCCTGCATGGTAACCGCCTAGGGTTATTTCTGCCGTTCCGACAAGGCATGTTCCGGTATCTTCTATGTTGTAGATATTGGATTCCTCACCCCTCGGGTTGAACCCGATTCCTTCGAGGATTTCTTCCTTTGCAATATCCGGTGTAATGGTAGGCATGAAGCCTTTTTTGATAAGCACGTCGATGGCGTACCTGCTTAACGCAAGTTCAAGAATAACCGCTTCGTTTTTAAGGTAGTAGAATTTTGTGCCGGAAACGCGGGCAGCTGTATCAAAGTCGATCAGGTCGAGTTCTTCGCCTAATTCGACGTGGTTTTTTGGGGGAAAGCTGAATTCGGGTATTTTCCCGGAGCGGCTGATTTCAAGGTTATCCTTGTCTTCCTTGCCGACGGGGGCATCCGGATGGGCCATGTTCGGCACCCGGGCCGCTTCAGCATTCAGTTCGGTTTCAACCGCGGCAAAATTCTCTTCGATAGAAGCGATGTCTTCCTTGAGCTTTTTCCCTTCTTCTATAAGAGCTGCCCTCTGTTCCTGATCCATCGGCCCTTTCATCTTTTTAGCGTTCTCGTTACGCTTCTGCCGCAGTGAATCAACCTCGGTAATTAAGGCATTTCTTCTGTCATATAATTCAATTACACGATCAACATCAACTGTCATAAAACGGTCTGCAACATTCTTCTTGACCGCTTCAGCATTTTCCTTGATAAATTTTAAGTCCAACATGCATAGAGGATACAGAAGTAAACCAAGGCAGTCAATATGGTTAAAAATCGGCATACGTGTTATTATCCGTTCATGAAAAATCTGGACATGAAAGATGTAATTAAAAAGCTTAATCTTGTACCGCTTCAGCCGGAGGGCGGCTACTTTTCGCAGACCTGGAAGACTGAAGACGGAACAGCAATATATTATCTTGTTACACCGGAATCATGGTCGGGACTGCACCTGCTTTCCATTACCGAGATATGGCATTTTTACTGCGGAGAACCTCTTATACAGCTTCAGCTTTATCCTGACGGAAGGGCCGAATGTGTAAAAATGGGGGCAGACCTTCTGGAAGGGCAGGTCCCGCAGGTTATATGCCCTGACGGTGTCTGGCAGGCAACCAGACTTGCCCCGGGATGTAGGTGGGCACTGACAGGAACTACAATGGCCCCGCCGTACACTGATGAATGCATCAGGTTTCCGGAGGACGGTGAGCTTGAAAGGCTGTTTCCGCAGCACAAAGAGTTAATAAAGGAGTTTGTATGAAAATAACAGCTGAAAGCCTTCAGGCAGGCAACTGGCTCGGGCTTAACGGAAAAACGGCGGTTATCACCGGCGGGGCTGTAAACATCGGAAGGGCAGTGTGTTTGAAACTTGCCTCGCTCGGAGTTTCGGCAGCGATTGTATATAATTCTTCTTCACAGGCCGCTGAAAAGCTTGCTGAAGAAATCAGGTCGGCGGGGGGGAAAGCCTCCGCATTCCAGGCCGATGTAAGCAGCGAAAAGCAGGTCGAGGAGCTTTTTGAGGCTGTTATGGATGCTCCTGATTTTGGACGGGTTGATATAATGGTCAATAATTCAGGGATCTTCAGTATGTCAGACCAGGTTGACCTTCCTGCCGCAGAATGGCAGAAGCTTTTCAATATAAATGCGATGGGTACTTTTCTGTGTTCGCGTGAGGCTGCAAAGATAATGAAGCTGCAGAAACCTGCAGGCGGCAGCCCGTTCAGGGGCGTGATTGTGAACATTGCAAGCATAAATGCGTTCCACCCTGGTTTCGGCCGGACAGTCCATTACGACGCAACGAAGGGGGCGGTAAACGCTTTTTCGAAGTCTCTTGCGGCCGAGCTCGGCCCGTCAGGCATAAGGGTCAACGCTGTGGCTCCGGGGCTTGTAGATTCGTATGATCTCAGAAAAAATGCCGCCGGACTGGCCGATATGGTTTCCGCCCGAAATCCCTACGCGGATGCCGACGGAAACCGGCCGCTTGTATCAGCCGAGAATGTTGCCGACGCGATAGCCTTTCTTGCTTCAGATATGGCATCAGCCGTAACCGGTGAAACGCTTGTTGTCGACAGGGGATACCTGCTCAGCTGATGCCTACAAACTATTCTGTGCCCTGTGCCGGAGTATGTGGTCAATGATTACGAGCGCGCTCATCGATTCAACTACCGGTACGATCCTGGGGGTAAGACAGGGATCATGGCGTCCTGTTGTGATTATCTCGGTTTCATCGCCGTGAATATCTACAGTCTGCTGCGGGTGTTCAATCGAAGATGTGGGTTTGACCGCGATGCGGAATACTATATCCTGTCCGGTGGTAATTCCGCCTAGAACACCTCCGGCGTTGTTGGTTCTGAAGCCTCTCCTGTCCATCCAGTCGTTGTGTTCGCTTCCGAGCATCTTTGCTGCCGAGAAACCGGCCCCGAATTCAATGCCCTTTACCCCGCCGAGCGACATAACAGCTTTTGAGAGATCAGCATCCATCTTGTCAAAAACCGGTTCGCCGAGTCCTGCAGGAACCCCGCTTATGATGCATTCTACGATTCCCCCGGCACTGTCGCCTTTTTCGGACAGCTCAGTTACTTTTTCAGTCATTTTCCAGGCAGCAGCGGGGTCGGCCGCTCTCATAGGGTTATCTTCTATAATTGACGTGTCGATACTTTCGCACCTGATTCCGGCTGCTTCAAGAGTGTAGGCTGTAATTACTATGCCCTGGGCGGCAAGGATTTTTTTTGCAACTGCTCCGGCTGCCACCCGTCCGGCAGTTTCCCTTCCCGATGCTCTTCCGCTTCCGCGGTAATCCCTGATGCCGTATTTTTGATGATAGGTGAAGTCTGCGTGGCCGGGGCGGTAGAAATCCTTTATGTTGGTGTAGGCTGAAGGATTGGCGTCCTTGTTGTACAGGATTACCGTCAGCGGTGTCCCAGTGGTTTTTCCTTCAAATATTCCTGATACAATAGAGACGCGGTCGCTTTCGTTCCTGGGAGTGGTGACTGCGGACTGGCCCGGCTTTCTCCGGTTCATCTCTACCTGGATATCTTCGTCGGAGAGCGCTACGCCTGGAATGACCCCGTCGATTATTACCCCGACAGCCGTTCCGTGTGATTCTCCGAAAGTGGTTATTCTGAATGCATTCCCGAAACTGTTACCCGGCATAACCTTCCTCCAATAATCTGTTTTTAATAATTTCGACGATTCCGGCTGGGCTGCGCCCATCCGCATTTATCCTTAAATTGCAGATTTCATCATAATCAGCTGTCCGTGTTCTGTACAGCCGGATAAAGTCATTATATGGATCTTCATTGGACAGGAATGCGGGCAAACCTCCAGCTATAATTCTTTCATAAAGGATATCCGCTTCTTCATGGATGTATACGAAGAGGAATTCAGTTTTTAGAATCTCAATAGCCCCGCTGTTGTCGCAGATTCCGCCGCCTGCAGCTGCTATCAGATTGCATGATTGAGCATCAGCGGTAATTCTGTTAGAGGCGAAAAGTTCGTACTGCTGAAAGAGCTCTTTTCCGCCTTTACGGTAGATTTCCCGCGAGCTCAGGGCTGTACCGGCATCCGCATGGTATATTACTTCAGCAATATCATCGATGTCGGTAAATTCCGTATCAAATACCTTGGCGAGAATTTTACCTGTACTGCTTTTACCGCAGTGTTTCATTCCGGTTAAAAGTACTGATTTTTTCAGGCAGTCCACCGAAATACAATAGCCGAGAGTCGGGTAAGCGTCAATAATAACGCAACAATTCATCTTTCGGCATCAATAAAATTGAATGCTGCGGACACCGGCACCGCCGCAAAAAGGCTCAGAAGCCTTCGATTTTTTGCGTCGGCACC
>QKCC01000198.1 GCA_003245835.1 Spirochaetales bacterium
TATCTACCGCGATTATGGAATATGTATGAACGCTGCCGCCTCGTCTCATAATTCAGCTTTTTTCATCCTGTTCCGCAGCAGCGGACCGATGCTGTTTTTAATGTCTGTCTGCTCAATCATATAAAAGTTCATATCTTTACCGCCTCCTGCATCGCTTGTTTCGAGAAAAGTCATCCGGCTGTGCATCATCAGAAAATCGCCGAGGTAGGCAGTCAACTCTTCATTTTCGGTTACTCCGGCCGGCAGCCCGCCCTCGGACTCAAGCAGCTGCAGCATAAGAGGAGCCGCGTATCCGCTGAACATCTTTGCTGTAACTGAACCGCCCTGCTCCATTTCAGGAAGGCTCTCAGTGTACACTCCGAATGCGAATGAATTATCATCCAGCCATACCGCGGCCGGGCCCGAAATGTCTTCTGCGCGGCTCTCGTCCGCATGGTTTATATCTTCCGGGGCCTTCATAGCCGGCAGGATAAAAAAATAACCGACCGCCGCAAAAATCAGGACAGATGATGCAATCGATATTGCAGTGAACAAAGAGCGGTAATTTTTTCCCTGTTGATTAGAGGATTGGACGGACTTACCCTCCCCGGCTGCAGCCGGTACAGCCCGCAGCCCTCTCTGAAGAAGCGTCCGGTAAAATTCCACGGTTTCATATGGAGAAACAAGATATTTTGCGCCTGTTTTTCTTCGGAGCAGAATCAGCTGCGCATCAGGTTTTACCGAATAGCTTGTTATCCGGGTCTGTGAGCCGCTTCTGAACTCGGTGCCTGTGACCGGAACCGACAGGAATCTGACGACATCACCCGCACGCCGGTTTGAACGAAGCCATCCGCCCATGTCCATCCGGTTCTGTGATTCAACTGACTCAAGGTAAAGTTCTTCCATAAACCTTCGGCTTTCTTCTTTTGACAGCAGCGCAACCGACTCAATTTCTGCGAACTGAAGGACCTCCTCTTTTGCGGAGGCCTTAAGTCTGACGCTGCTGCCGCCTATTCCGTATGACTTGCCCGCTGCAGCCGCGCCGGGAAGAATCAATGCAAGGAAAACGAGTCCCATGCCGGAAAGAGCCAGACCGGGACCGGGCATACCAACTAAAATTGGAATGATCCCGCAAAGGGTTATAAAACCGAACACGATAATAAAAGGCATACTTTGCCGCAGGCCGCGGCGAGGCTTGAAATTGGTATAAGTATCGCTGTACATAATTCTATTCTAATGAATCAATGAGCAGATTACAAATTTATTGAGAGCAGCACCGCGGTTTAAACCGGTTTTACATTATGCAGGCTTCATCATCTTCATCATGCATAAACTCACAGCCGCAGTTCTTACAGGCCCATTTAGGCAGATTTGTTCCTCCGCAGGGTCCGCCGATTATTGTCCTGCCTGATAAAACCTCTTCCTGAAACCTGTCGGAGATTTCAATCTCACCGTAATAAATAGTCCCCACAGGGACAAACCCGCACGAAGGGCAAGCCTCCGGCATTTCTGCTACATTTAATCTTTTCATCTTTTTTTATCCACATATAGTTTGCTTTCTTTATATATGCGATACTATATCTTCCTTCATCCTGAAATTCCACCATGTATAAATTATTTTATAAATATTTTGCCGTACATCCCCCAAATGGGGGATATAACAAAAAGATTCCAAACCTGCTATAATCCGGACATGAGAAACGACACCGACATTCCTGAGTATTATGAATCCACCATAATACTCATAAGCGTAGACAGTTATTCTGACGGTTTTTATTTAAACTACTATCATGATTACTGTCATAAAACTGCTATACTCAGGAACCCCCAGTCACTGGACCGGGGTCTGCTTTCAGGAACCGAACTGAAGGTCCGGATTTTCGACACAAAGTGCGGGTCTGTTCAGAGAAATGAAGTTGAACTGCTTACCGGTGATGAGGATTATCCGCCTGAGGCACTGCTTACCCTTCTTATGGAAGAGCCCCCGGTTTATTCGGTGTTTTTCGGTTTGATTTCAGAAGTATCCCGGAACAGCGGCCGTTATTATATGCTGCGCGATCATAACGCTGACGGGCTTGTGTTTTGCAGCGGCCGGTTCAAAACAAGCAGCGGCAGAGGATACTGCATGCATTTCGATCGACAATGGGTCCTCCGCTATAATATGATAGAAAATTTCTTCTACGGCATAAGCCGGATAGACAGTGAAATCATGGACTGGAAACATCCGTCAATCAGGCTGCACAGGGTCGATGAATTTCTGACACAGAAAAACCTAAGCAGGAAATTCAGGGATTATGCTGCCGGATGGAATCGTTATAACTTTTTCTATTCCGACGACTGGTCTTTACCATTCTATCGAAGACAGGCTGAACTTGGTTTTATTGCAATCACCCATGAGGAAGACAGCAAGGTCAGACTTACCCCTCAGCTTCAGCGCGAATATGCTGTTCTTGATTGGGGCAATCTCGTAATCGAAAAAAAGATAAAGAAGATCTTCAGGGATGACCGAATTCATAGCGAAAACATCCGCCTTAAGATATCAGACGACCCGGCGGAGGTCCTTTCACACCTGATGGAGGTATGGACGGAGACGTGGATAAATGATCAATATGCAGAACTTATGAAGATGCTCGCTGAGGAATGCCGTGTCAGGAACGACCGCCGTTTCAGGGTATGGGGAGTGACATTGAGCGCGGGAGACAACAGCCGAATAATAGCCGGAGAACTCGGATACTCAATCGGAAAAACATATACGAGCCTGACAGGCTTTTTTCACCGCAATGATCGCAGATACAGTAATTTCGGTAAACTTCAGATGATAATGCTCGCAAAACATCTTGAAGAAGCCGGCATCAAATTCTGGAACCTCGGTCAGCCGTATATGGCTTATAAACTCAGGCTTGGGGCGGACGTAGTACCCAGGGGCCTGTTCCTGAAACGCTGGGATAAAGCTGTTAAGGGCCGGACTCCCAATCTAAGGCTCAATTAATTTACTCGGCTTCAACAGACCCGGAATCCGCTTTACTGAACAGCCGCCCGGCCCCTATTACTGCTATCGCGACATAGGCACATGTTTTGGGTATCATCAGCATTCCTATGGCAGGGACGATGTGAACAAAAAGTATAACCGGCAGATAAAAACCGTATGAAATAAATATGCAGACTGCAAACATCTTCAATGTACGGTCTGAAACTTTGATACCTTCTTTCAAATAGAGCACTGCTGTTATGATTCCCATTATTGTAAGAAAGCCGTTTCTGGTCCAGGAATATGCAAGCGGTGTTGCCCCGCCCCAGGTATTGCCCGGGAGAACCATGAAAGCTATCCTGAGTATACCTAAAATCATTACGATTCGGAAGAGAATTGTAAATTTCTTCTGTGTGTATGCCCTGAGCAGGACGAACATCAGCATATAAAAAACAGTTACAGTTACAGCTGTTGCAAAACTGCCCATTCCGACGAGCATTTGGTTATCTTCAAGCCCGCCCGACAAGTATGCTATTACCCTGAACCCGACATGGCCGGTATCTCCTATTCCCAGCAGCAGAAAAGCCGCGGTAAAAAGCATCGCTGCCTTTCGATTCGAGGCATATCCCCGGACAAGTCTCACAGCCATGATGATTACAAGAATATAAATAACAACAAGGTATGTAATATTAAAAAGAATCTCCATAAGTTCGTTTACAGGCACTTTTCCCTCCGGTATAATATCTTTGCACAACTTAGTGCATTTTTGCACATATATGTGCAATATATATCTTCAGCCGAATGGAGTCAAGTCTGAATGATGGAGAATACCAAAAAGAGCAGAACACGAAAAAGGATAATTGATGCAGCGCTGGATGAATTCTCAGAAAAAGGCATTGCGGCTGCAAGTCTCGAACATATTGCAGAGCGGTCGGAAGTGGCAAGACGTACGATATATTATCACTTCAGCGACAAGAATGAACTGCTTCGGAGTATTGTCGATGACAGGCTTGTGCTGGCGCTTGCCGATATCAGAACAATCCAAGGAAGCGATACGGGAATTAACGGTCTTGCAGAGTTCTGCCTTGATTTCTGGCAAAAAGATGCAAGGCTGATTCTGCTGCTGAGAAAAATAAGGGAAGAACAAATAACCGGTTTTTCAAACCAGCATGACAGCTTTCTTACGGAATTCGGGCAGCTGTTTAATCAGCCTGGAATAAAGAATCAGCTGAGGTTTCATGATGCAGCGATTAACCTCCGGCTTATCTTCTTCAGCCTCTTTCCGCTTCTTGAAATAATCTCAGGCAACCGGGATTATAAAAAGCATTTTATCGATATTTTTTTACATACGCTTACATCTGAATAAATCCTTTGCCGGAATCACATTCCGCAGATTTAGAAAAAAAAAGCCCCCGCTTCCACGGGAGCCCTTTATACAGACTGTATACTGATTATCTTGCAACTGCGGTGAGCACACCCTTGATTGTGAGAACATCTCCGTCAAGAGCGAACTGAAGAGCGCCGTCCCAGAAGTACATTGATGCAGGATCTGCACCTACAGCAGTAACATCTGATTTCCAGACTGTTGCGTAATCAACACCCTTCGCTGTTCCGTCGGTAGAGAAACCTGCTTCGATAGCCTGGGGTGTACCAATCTTTCTGCTTTCCATTTTTCCGGCCGGCAGCGCAAGAACTCCGCTCTTGTCGGTGGTAAACCTGTAAGCTGTACCCCTGTGTACGTACTGAACAGTAATTGTTCCGTCTCCGGCCTTGGATGCCTGAAGGTTGTCGCCTGCAGCTGCTGCAGCTCCGTTAACACCGTAGAGGAAAAGTCCTCTAAGACCGGAACTCAGTGCTTCTTTACCTTCAACATCATACAGGTACATCATGAAAAGATGTGTTGAACCGAGTGCTGAAGCGCCTGATGCAGCATCGTAGCTGTCGTCGGCTGCCATATAGCGCACATTACCCTTCCAGTGAAAGAAGTTATTTTCATCTTTTCCGGCAATATTGACTCTGTAGTCAATTGTTAAATCTTCGCTTCCGTCTGATACTGCGGGAGCAGCCGGTGCCGGCGCAGCAGCTGTTTCTTTTGAGCCTGAACAGGCAGAGAAACCGAGAACTGCGACAGCAAGAACAATTAATAGAATTACATTAGTTTTCTTCATTGTGATTAATCTCCTATGTGGCTATATTACTACTAAAAAAGTAATAAATCAATATATATCGTTATATTTTTATCTTAATATATATATATTTAAATATAGAAGAATCGATATGAAAATATTCATACTCTCAGCCTGCGGAAATTGGAAATCAGCAGCGGGACCGAATAAGAAGCAGGGGAACGTCAATCTGGTGCTTCAAAGTCCTCGAGACACTCCCGAAGAGCAGGTCGCCTATGAAGGAATGCCCGTGGGTAGCCATTGCAACAAGGTCGTACTGCTGCTCTGCTATCTCCTTCAGTATCTGCTCGTCAGGTTCACCGCTTTTTAAAACGACATGAACCTTAATACCCTGCTGTTCAAGAGTTTCACGATGCCTGTCCATTGCCGTTGTGGCTGAAGACAGCAGTGCACGGTCCTGGTCCCGTGTATGAGAATGCACAACATGAAGCAGAAAAACTTCCGCTTTATTTTGAACAGCAAGACCTGAAACATGGTCTACTACACAGTCATCAACCGGAGAGCAGTCGATGGTAACAAGGATCCTTTTGTATATCTGCATATCATCCCCCTGTAACAGTTGAATACAGCAGGTAAACATTCAGCGCAATTACGATTGCCGAAATCAAACCTGCCGCGATTAATTCCCTGCGTCCGCTGCTGAAGATTCCCATAACCTTCCTGTCACGGCAAAGAACAAGCAGGGGAATAAGTGTAAACGGCAGCTGTATGCTCAATACTACCTGGCTGAAAATCAGAATCTTAAAAGTGTTTACAGACAAAAGAATAATCAGGAATGAAGGTATCGCCGTTATAAACACCGAAAGCCTGTAAAGCAGTGTCTTGGGATCTTCAGGCTTGCCGAGAAACCCGGTTATTACGTTCACCTCTGCCATCGATGAAGTAACTGAAGACCCCACCCCGGCGAATATTAGAGCGACCGCAAAAAGGAAACCGGCAAAATTTCCCGCAAGCGGCTTCAGAGTAGCCGAAGCCTGTTCAATACTGTTTACGCTGATATTATGCCTGTGAAAAACTGCGGCGGCAACGATTATCATCGATGAGTTCACAAGCCACCCGAGCAGCATAGCAGCCATGGTATCAACCTTTTCATACTTCAAAAGAGACTGCTTTTCGTTATCCGACAATCCCCATTTCCGGCTGTGAATAACGTTTGAATGCAGAAAAATGTTATGCGGCATAACTACAGCCCCCAGAATCGCCATAGCAACGTATATGCTGCCCTTATTAATTGTGGGGATTACTACTGCAGGAGCAACATTCTGCCAGTCCGGCCGGACTATTATCAGTTCAATCAGGTAGCAAAGGCTTATAACACCCAGGAAACCCATAATTACAGATTCAAGCCGGTGATACCGCTGACTGACAATCAGAAAGACTTCGAGCAGAACAGTCAGCAGAGCCCCGGCCCAAAGCGGAAGCCGGAACAGCAGGTTGAATCCGATTGCACCGCCCAGGAGTTCGGCTACATCCGTTGCAACGCAGGCAAGAATGATTGTTATTCCCAGGAATCCCGAAACCGGGCCGGAGAACCTTTCCCTTATATTCACAGCAAGCGACTTGCCGGTGGCTATCCCGAGCTTGGCCGCCATATTCTGAATAACGATCAGCATAATCGTGCTCAGCGTAATTACCCACAGCAGTTCATAGCCGAACCTCGAACCGCCTTCAATATTCGTCGCCCAGTTGCCAGGATCGATAAATCCTACCGTTACGAGGAATCCCGGGCCCAGAAAGCTGAGCAGTTTTCGAAGGTTGCCCTTTTTATCGGGGTTTGTCATCGCTTTACCCTGTTGAGCCATGCTTCTGTGACCGCTCCGGTCCGGACAGCCATGATGACTCCGTCTCCGTTTATTACGACAGTCGTCGGTATCGAAATGACACCGTAGGCTGCCGCAGTCCCGCCGTCGTAATCAAAAAGAACCGGATACTCTATACCTTCATCCTCGATAAATGCAGGAAGAGCCTCCTTATTATTCTCGGTTGTGTACATATTTATAGAAAGCAGAACAGTCTCCGCGGGATCAGTGTCCTTATAAAAAGTTTTAAGTTCCGGAAGTTCAGCTTTGCACGGCGGGCACCAGCTTGCCCAGAAATTAAGGATTACTGTTCGGCCGCGGTAATCGGAAAGACTGTATTCGCTGCCGTCATTTGCCGCCATTGAAAACACCGGAGCCTGCATTCCCGATGCGGCGGCAGATGATGACTCATCAGGGAAAACCTTGCCCGAGACAATGCCGACAGCGGAGGCTGACAGCACAATCAGCACAGCCAGAATGCAGGCGTTCAGAACAATGTTTTTCAGGAGTATCTTTCGTCCGGCCCGGTGTCTCAGAATAACAATCAGACAGTAAACCAGAGCGGCCGATGCTCCAAGCACTGTACCCTCAATTCCCCCGGGCAGAAAAAACGCCGCAGACGGGCTGCGTAAGACCGTACTGAACTGGAATATAAGCGGAGACAGCTTCCAGCCTATCAGCAGGATGAAGAACGCATTTGAGATAATCCCGTCAGCGTCTTTAAGCTGCTCTGCCCGGCCGCGGTAAAACCGGCTGATAATCAACCTGTAAATCACCCATGCAATCAGCAGAGCAATAAGCGCAGGTGGTATATTAAGAGGCCCAATCCGGATGGGCCTCTGCAGTAA
>QKCC01000042.1 GCA_003245835.1 Spirochaetales bacterium
ATTCCGGCGTGCACATGACCAGGGTTGAAATAGATCTTTTCGCGAGGGCCGGACTTCTGCAGACAGAATGTAGAATCCACCTTCGGAAGTTCTTCGTCCTTCTGAACCTCGACATCGTAGAGGATAAACTCATCGTCCCTGACGTAATTTACTATTTTATCTCCGTATGTCCTGGACATCTCTATCGGAGAATTGATCCGCGCTTCGCCAAGCACCGGAATCTCAAAATCATACTTGTTTGGCATCTGCCGCTCCTGAATGAAGTTATCGATCTGATATTACAATTCAAATACTAAAGGCTCTTCAGCCTATTTTCAAGAACAAAAAACAGGGAAGGAAAACGCGTTTCGCTGAACTGCCCCCCTCCCCTCATACAGTGTCGGTTCCTCCAGGTTATTGCCCGCTTGCGAGAAACTTTCTTACGCTTTCGGCAATGGATGAGTAGATATCCATGCGCTTTCGGTCATCGGATTCAAGCAGAGTGAACCTGAACCCCTTCAGATCGGAACAGAAACCGGTCAGCGGAACGACGCAGATGCCCTCAGCCCCGAGAAGGTAGTAAACAAAGCGCTTGTCGAGGGCCATTCCCTTTGTAATTTCTTCGATATACGTCCTTATATCATCCTCGGCAATCTCGAGCTTCTGGTTTTCATTCAGCACACCGTCTTCGAACATTACGGTAAAATAAAGAGCGCCCTGGGGCATTATCACCTTCACCCCGTCGATGCCGCTCATTACCGAAAAGGCCTCCGCAGCCCTGCCTGCATAGATTTCAGACTGCTTCCGAAGGTGTTCGGGGTACCGGGGATCACCCATTATCGGCGGAATAGAAAGCTGCGGCAGGGTTGTTGAACAGACCTCGAGCCGCTTCGCATTTATCAGGCTTAAAATAAATGTATTGAATTCCTCATCCCGGCCGCGGTTGTAAACCTCAAGCCAGCCGCACCTCGCTCCGGGCCAGGGGTACTCCTTGCTTACGGACTTCATCGAGATTGCCGGAACATTACCGATTACTTCATTGATGTACGTGAACTCCACCCCGGGAAAAACCACGTTACAGTAGGTTTCGTCCGCAATTATAAAAAGGTCATGCTCGGCAGCTATATCGACAATCTGCTTCAGCAGCTCGCGGGAATAAACAATACCTGTCGGGTTGTCAGGGTTTATAAGCAGGATTCCGGCAATCGAATCATTGTATTTAACCTTGTTGCGCAGGTCGTCAAGATCAGGCAGCCACTGGTTTTCCGGGTCCAGTTTGTAGGTAAGGTGATCATAACCGGAATGCGCTGCTTCAGCCGAGGAATGCGTCGAATACGCCGGAGACGGACCGATAATCCTGGCCTCGCGCTTCAGAAAACCGAAGATTTTGGCAACCGCGTCACCAAGACCGTTAAAGAATATAATATCATCTGCCCCTGCGTTGGCTCCCGGCCGTGAGTTGATAAGCTCCGAAAGGAATTTTCTTGTAGCCGGCTCACCCTGGCTGTCGGTATACCTGTAACTCTGGTCCTGGGCGGCAAGACCGGTAACAATCTCTTTCATCCAGGGTTCGATAACTGCGCCCTTTTCGATAGGGTCGCCGATGTTCTCCCATTTTATCTCCCGGCCGAAACCGGCAATCCTGTTCGCCACACTTACAATCTGTCTGATCTCATAGGTAAGCTGCTTAGCACCGACGTGTACAATTTTGCGTCTCATTTTTCCTCCGTAAAATAAAAAACCGGCAGAATCAACAAAGACCCGCCGGTAGAACATCAGTCACATTGCCGCGAGTCTAATGAAGACTGCGGCGTTTTAGTCAGAACGTGTTTTTCGCCGCAGTCGATATGGCTGCTGCCGCCGCGGCGAGGTTTGTATTCTGTAACGTTCTGTAAGTCATACAACCAAATTATCGGCAGGCAGGCATTTTGTCAATAAGACTTTATGCTAAATTCAAATATGAACGCTGAAAACGGTTGCGGGCAGCGATGGCGGCAAAAAAATCCTCCTTTTTGCCGGTATTGATGTTCGCAGGTGTAATGATAATTAAGATGCAGCCGTAATTACTATAGCTGTGCATTTATAAAAAGTCTTGAAATAAAGGCTTATATGGTACTATTATTCAGTATGCAGCCGCGCTTTAAAATACTTTATTACCCGGTCCTTCTACTGCTGTTGCTCTCTGCGGCGGTCTGCTATGCCGAAAATACAGAGCCGGACCCGGTTCTGTTTATAAACTCCAATCCCATTAATGCCCGGGTCTTCGTTGACGGCGAACCAATTCCGCAGGAAACACCCGCGCTGCTGCGGGGGCTGAAACCAGGAAAGCATACGGTCCGGGTGCACAAGGACGGTTTCTCACCAGCTGACGAAACCGTGATTCTAACAGCCGGTGAAATATCTGTATACTCCGCTGAATTAAGCAGGGGGATGATTATCGCTGACTTCCCGGACGAAGAAGAAATCGTTCTTGCTGCCGGGAACCCCCGTTCGCTTCCCCCGTCGTTCCGGATGCCGGAAGGGGAATACAGCTTCAGCAGGAAGGGCGGCAGTCTTGAACTCAGGCCGATCTATCCCAAAGAAAGCCTTCTTACAGTCAACAGTACTCTTTTTGCCGCGGCCTTCGCGGTAAACACGTTCCTTACGGCAATCGAATTAAAAGAAGAAGGCGAACTGTTTCTGCCCCAGTCTCCGCAGCTCGTTGTTTCAGAGGCCGCGACTGCCGTTCTCGGAATGACCGGGATTGCCCTGCTGATTGATAAAAACAGCTGGACGAAAAGCTTCAAACTCTATGACGCCGGAACTTCCGGACTGGACTCTGACGCTGAGGAACTGTACGCGGCGGCTCAGAACCTGCTTTCAAGGGGAATAATCGACGGGGCGCTCTCCGGCTTCAGCAGCCTGATAAGCGGTTACCCCGACTTCAGCAGATTCCCCGAAATTCTGTATAAAACGGCCAGGCTTCACATTATTACCGGCGATACCAAACTTGCCGAACCGGAGCTGAATATAATAATCAATAAATTCCCTGATCCTGAAATATATGACAAGGCATGTCAGACGCTCGCTCTGCTTTACTACAACTCGGGGAATATCAGCGCGAGTACAGGGATTGTCTCAAGGATGGTATTTCTCGATCCGCTTTTCAGCCGGACCAGAGCCGAAATCGACAGCAAGGGTGTGGAAGCGGTACTCGAAAACTGGGTGCAGAACCCGGAAAGGCAGGCCTTCTGATGAAGAAACTGCTTTCAGCAATTCTGACCTCAGTTGTTCTGTTTACTGCAGGAATGACCGCGTTCGGTCAGGACACCGCAGAGACTTCTGTCCCGGAGGCAATCTTCACAGACGTGCTTTTTAATGACTATATTCAGCTTGAAACCATGCTGCTTGGTAATTATACGGCGAAAACACTGAATACCTACGACCTCGGACGAATAGAAAGCCTCAGGCAGCAGGCTGCGGCGGCAAACAGACGCGACATCCTGAACCGGCTCGATATGCTTGAGTTTATCGTCCGGGACGGTCTGAAGGAACAGGAGGCCGGTACCGACCCGGAAGCTTTTCTTGCAGCGCTGAAAGATGAAGAGCGAAAATACCGGGCTGAGGCTGCTGCCGCTAAAACGGCGCGGACCGTAACCGGCATCTCGATCGGAACGGCAATAGCATCCGGGACCATATTCGCGGCAAGTGCGCTGATCTCGTCAGATTACTACACAAAATATACCGAGACTGAATATGCCGATCAGGCCGCTTTCTACCTGTTCTGGTGGCAGACGCTCGATACGGTCTCGCTCGTCAGCGCAATCACGACCCTGGCAGCCGCAGCTGCGGCAGGAATCTTTGCGGTAATCTACTGAGGGCATAATCTGAAGATCTGAAGCAGCGGCTATAAAACGGTTAAGCGCTATTTTGATTTCATTATTTCTACGCCGTTCCAGTCTTCAGGCGGGGGCGTCTTTATGTACCGTTCGGTTCTTTCAAGAAAGACATTAACAAGGTAGTCATCCTGCATTATCTTTTTGGCGGCTATAAAATACTTCGCAGCCCGCAGAAAATCGCGGTTATAGAAAAGTTTGGCTCCGGCATTATGATAGGACCATCCCTTCTTTTCAGCCTCGGTCAGCCTGACGCTTGCAGTATAGATACTCTCGCCCAGGGTCTTGCCCTTGACCTGTACCTTGTCGACCATGCGGCACGGAATCTTTGCCCGGACCTTCCTGTAAACACTCTCTGAGATGATTACTTCCTGCTGATACTGCTTGGTCAGCCCCTCGAGCCTGGACCCGAGGTTTACCATGTCGCCGATGATCGTGTAATCCATCTTCTTCTCTGAGCCGATGTTTCCGACCGTCACAACACCGTAGTTGATACCGATACCCGTTTTAAACTCTGGCTTGTTTTCCTCTTTGCGTTCTTTGTTCAGAACGGACAGGGTTTCCTGCATTTCGAGTGCGGCCATAACTGACTGGTACGCGTCGTCGGTATGTTTAACCGGGGCACCGAAAAACGCCATGATGGCGTCGCCGATATATTTATCGATAACCCCGCCGCGGCTTATGATTATATCAACCATCTTTTCGAAGTATTTGTTAAGGTCCAGAACAAGCTGGTCCGGAGAGTAGCCTTCTGAGATTGTCGTAAAACTGCGGATATCCGAGAACAATATCGAGAGAACCCGGTTCTGCCCGACGAGCATCTGCTCGGGGTTCGCAAAAACGCTGTCGATTACATCCTTGGGTACATATTTCTGAAAGATGTTTCTTATCTTTCTTTCGTTTCTTTCGGCAAGTACCGCCTTGAAAGCGAATTCCTTTATCTGCTGGTATGCGCGCTCAAGTTCGGCAATCATGATGTTGAACGTATTGGCAAGGTGTCCTATTTCGTCCCTGTACTCGACTACGACCTGCCGCGACAGATCGTTGTCGCGGATAATTCCCTGCATTGCGGCTGATACACGGGTCAGCGGGCCGGTAATATACGAGGCAAGAATAAGCAGTAAAATAAATGAAACCAGAATCGAGACGCCGAGGATTATGTAATTCTGCCGCAGCATTTCGGTAATTTCACGGTAAAAATTGTCGCTGTCCTCGCTGAGGAAGACGAACCACTTGAACGCTTTGAAATAAAACAGCTGTCCAACCCTGTCGGTCCCGTTCAAAGCGAATGACACCCATCCGGGTTTATCAGCTTTAAGCAGCTTCTGAAGCGCGGCTTTTTCTTCGGTAGAGATATCGAAGTCAGAGGTCTTCATCATCACGGAGGCATCGGCATCAACAGCGAATATCAGCTCGGTATCGCTTCTGATCAGTGTAAACGCGTAGGATAGTACGGCGGACTTGGCTACCTCGACATATTCCGGCTTGTCGGAAAACTCGTTGTCCACCAGAAGCTTCCACTGATTGGTCATATATTTTTCAAGCTCTTCCGCTTTGAATCCCAGAGACGACATTGCCAGCCTCGTCATTCCTCCGCGTGCCGAAAATGAGGAAAATATACCAGCAATGAGAACAGCCGCAACAAGCAGCGGTAAAACAATTAAAATTAAACGTGCCCGAATTTTCATCTGTCTTATTAGAGAATCGGAACGTAGGACTCAAAAATTAACTATGGTATGCCGATAAATCATTAGGAAGTACTACGTAACCTCAGGAGTATGAATGAGCGACGATCGCAGTTCCGGGCTTGAAGAACAGGAACGGGATGAAATCCTTCAGGAAATAGACAAACTGGTAGCTGACAACAGACTGCCGGTCTCTGAAGACCTGGAAAAACTCAAACCAAAGAAAAGCGGCATAGGTTTTCCGCTTATGATCAATCTTTTCGCAGTCGCGGCTGTAATCAGCACATTTTACTTCTCGAACAGGCTGTTTGAACAGAAACAGGAAACACTGAACAACGAAAACATCACATACCAGTCAGCCGAAGGTAAACTCCTCGAGGAACTGAAGCGGGAGTCGGCGGCAAAACTCGAACAGAAGGAACAGGAAATCGGCGCGATTCAGACCGAGCTTGCTGAACTGGACAGGCAGAGCCGCGAACTTGTCGCAACGATGGACCAGCAGATTGCGGACCGCGAGACTGAACTTCGGAAAGCGCTGGAAGCGGAACTGGAAGAAGAACGGCGGAAGCTGCAGTCGCAGGGAAAGTCCGAAACCGATATTGAAGATCAGCTGAGGCGGATAGAGGAACAGCGGACCGCCGAATACCAGGCCGAACTTAACCGGTTCAGGACGGAAACCGAACAGGCAATTGCTGCGAAAGAACAGGAACTTGCCAAGGCAAGACAGCTGAACCAGGAACTGCTTGCAGATGCAAACTCCGAGATAAGCAAAATTCAGGAAGAAACAAACCGCCGTGAATCGGAACTTACCGCCCGGTTTGAATCGGAAAAGAAGGCTCTTGCCGCTGAGGCAGCCGCCGCTGAGGCACAGCTGGAGCAGCTTGCGGCGGACCAGGCCCGTGAAGAACTGATAATCGACCAGATCAACGGTTCATATGAAACTATTCTGGATATGATGAACAGCGGACGCAGTGACGAGGCCCTGAACCAGATTGCGGCTCTTAAAGAACTTATAAACGATCCCGGCCTTTCCGGGCTTAAGGCAGTAACGGACAGGGCTGCGAACGACCGTAAACTGCTTGATCTGCTTCGCGAGCGGATCGAGGAACAGTCATATAAAGAAGATGTCGACACAAGCAGCCTCACCGCCGCTGCCGATCTTTTAATGTCGGCCCGCGAAATAGCAGCCCTCGGTGATGACGCATACAAAGCCGGCAACTTCGATGCTGCGGAACAGTACTACAAACGTTCTCTCGAGAAAATCCCCGCACTCAGCCGCGCATGGACCGGTATAGAAAGCATCGCTGCCGCAAAGGAATCAGCACAGGTAAGCAGCCTTCTGGACAGCGCTGCAGCCCTTGCAGAAAGCGGCAGCCCGGGCCAGGCGGCAGAACAGTACGCGAAGGCCGCATCTGCAGCAGTTACACATAACCCGGAACTGCTCGCAAAGGCGGTAGGCGGAATCCTGACCTCAGCTGACACGGCCAGAAGCACCCAGATAGCTGCCAGGGATTCGGCGATTACCGAACTGCAGAATAAATCCTCTGCCGAAGCAGACCAGCTTAAGAAACAGCTCAGTGAAAAAGACGCGGCATTGAAAGCACTTCAGCAGAGTTCCGGAACAGAGATAAATACCCTTAAAACCCGGCTTTCCCGGGCTGAAAGCGACTACAAAAGCAGCATAGCCGGACTGAATGCCGAGTGGGAACAGAAAGCAGCCTCGGCAAACGATGCTTATGAAGCAAAAATCGCGGAATTATCCGCCTCGAATACAGCACAGCAATCTGAATTATCCGATACGAATGAAGCACAGCTTGCCGAACAGGCTGCAGCCTATGAAGCCGAGATCGCTGCCCTGAAAACAGAATATGAAGCAAAAATTGCTGAGGCTGAAAGCGCATATTCGTCTCAGCTGAATAATGCCGATTCTTCACTTTCGGCACTCGAAGGTGAAAAGAATGACGAAATAGACCGGCTGACAAGGCTGATCGGCGAGCGGGACCAGCAGAACCTCAGACTCAACAGCGAGAAGGAAGATGCCGCAGCCGCACTGGCCGAGGCAGAGAAGACTATAACCGAGGGAGAGACCTACATTGAAGAACTGCAGACTGAAGTACAGCAGGCGGAACAAACTCAGAAGGAACTCGAAGGCCGGATTGAGGAGCTGACCGCGCAGCTTGAAGAAACAAAAGCCAGTCTAAACGCAGAAATTGACAGTCTGAAGTCCCGGACTGCAGCCCCTGCCGATGCTGCAGCTGTCGCCGGCAACACAGAACTGGAAAAGACCATACGTGAAGCAGAATCTGAAATTGATCGGCTTACTTCAGAACTCGCCTCAGCCGAAAAGGATCTGGCTGATCTCGAGACAAAGTATAAGAACCAGCTTGAGGTTATGAGCTCAAAACTCAGATCATCCGAGGTGACGGGCTACAACAACGGCGTCCAGCAGGGACGTTTCGATGCTCTAAAAGACATCCTGCTTTTCACCTCGTATCTTGAAGGGACCGCCACAGCAGAATCAAACGCCGAAACGACGGTAACAAAATTGGCGCTCAGTGAACCTAAATACAGCGAAGCGGTCAGCAAGATTCAGGAACTGGCGACCGAAGGCATTTCGGATTCAGCTTCGACGGCTGTGGTTGCCAGAGACATCCTGATAGGTTCGATAACCTACGTTTCGGGAAACTCGGTTGTAATTGAAC
>QKCC01000181.1 GCA_003245835.1 Spirochaetales bacterium
GGTGATAATGCGGTTCTAAAAGCAGCGTCCATTATCAAGAAACTGGAGGGAATGGACTTCTCCCGGTCTGAAAACAAGCTCTTTGAAGTTTCCACTGGCGGGATTTCGGTAGTTGGCATTCGGGGCGGAAGCAGGGAAAACGTCATTCCGGACCTCTGTACAATATTTCTCGATCGGCGCCTGATGCCGGGCGATACCGGGGCCGCAGCCGTTGAAGAAGTAGTGCAGGCGGTAGCCGAATCGACCGGCATCTTTCCCGACGTAGATGAATTGAAGAACAGTTCCATCCTTGTTAAACCGGAATACTGGCACGAACCATGCTGGACTCCTGAAACCCACCCCTTTATCCGCGACTGCAGCGATGTTTTTAACGAACAGTTCAGACGAAAGCCGGTATACTCCGGGAAAGCTGCAGGAACCGATGCTTCGCACCTTGTGTCTATAGGCGGCATGCCGACACTTATATTCGGTCCGGGGAATTTTCATCTTTCCCATACAAATAAGGAACGCATAGAATTCCGCCAGGTAATTGAGGCGGTAGATTTTTATAAAGCTGCAGTTAAGAGGGTCCTCCATGATTAGTGTTGTATTGAGTTTTGATATCGACGGTGAAACGCTGTGGACGAGCCGGGACAAGGTGAATAAGATCGGCCCCGTCATGCTGAGCCAGGGAGCGTACGGGCCCAAAGAAGGGGTCCCCAGAATTCTTGAATTTCTGAAGCGCCGGAACCTGCCTGCCACCTTCTTTATAACCGGTTGGGTAATCGAACATTACCGTGCACAGTGCGAAGCAATCCGCGATGCCGGGCATGAAATCGGGCACCATAACTATGAGCACGAATGGCCGTGCCGCACCGGGGCTGAGGCTGAGCGGGCGGCATTTGCAAAGGGTCTCGAGCTTGTCAGCGGGCTGACCGGAAAACCGCCTGCAGGTTACCGCGCTCCCGGCTGGGAGTTCAGCGATATAACTATGGACTTGCTGCTTGATTCGCCGATTACCTATTCAAGCAATATGATGGACGCGGATGTCCCTTACAGGCATGTGGTAAACGGCCGGGAAACCGGGCTTGTGGAGCTTCCCGTATCATGGAGTCTGGATGATGCCGCATTCTTCATGCACGGCCTTACCTACGGTCCCCCGCAATATGATCCGGAAACGGTATATTCCCTTTGGAAAGGTGAATTCGACGCCCTTTATAATGAAAAAAAAGACGCGTGTTTTATCCTGACAATGCATCCGCAGATTATCGGCCGCCCGGCGCGGACGGCAATGCTTGAGAAATTCACAGAGTATGTCAGAACAAAAGATGATGTAAGGTTTCTGACGGCTGAACAGCTCGCTTCGGAATATTAAAACCCGGGCGAGGTTTCTACCAGTAAGTGGCTTTTATCCTAATAAACAGGCCGTCGATACCTCCGTCGTTTGCCGGGTTGTTGTTGTAGAGTCCCGAGACCGCGCTGAACCCGGACATTGCATAACCGATGATGTAATCAATCCCGTTGTAGTCAATTTTGAGACCGGCTTCTATGCCGGCGGTTTCTCCCCAGTCCACCGCGGCAAGATCGAGAAACGACAGCACAGAATAAAGTTCAAAAAGCCTATAACTCAGCCCCAGGTCAACTCCGGCAAGGTGCCGCAGCGATCCGCCCCCGTATATTACCGCCTGGTAGGCAAGACCGGGGGTCACGGTTATCTCGTTTAACGGCAGTACGGCGGATACGCCTGACGATAGTCTCCACGCTCCGTCAATATGGTCCCATAACGGGTAGGTCGAAAAATCCGTTCCTGCAGTATATTTAATGCCTATACTTGCCGCCAGTCTGCCCGGTTCGAAGTCATGGTAGTAAGCGCCGGCGGCTGCGATTTTCAGAGCGTCCCCGTTAAGCGCTGCCGCGGCTTCGGCGTCTATGTTTTCGGTGTCGACCCAGGCCGAAGCAAAAAGGTTCGGAATGCCGAGACTCTGCTGGTACTTGGCAACCGTCAGACTGCTGACAATGCCGAAGATATCAGGCATCAGCGCCGCCTGAATACCGAATGGTTTCAGCCCGTCCCAGGATAGACCGATCCACAGTGAAGACGGAGTTATGTCCTGACCGAAAGCAGGTTCAATCCCGGCTGACCTTGTTACCTGAAGCCATTTATGAAAAGGGTCGGGTGAATAGTAGCCGGCCGATACTGTGAATCCTTCAGGCAGATGCTGATCCATGTAGAGCGAGTTAAGGTAGAACAGGCTGCCGTCGATTGCTCTTGTAGAGAAATCGGTAAAGTTAACATCCCCGATGCCCGCTGAGGCATGAAGGACAGTGCCTTCGCCGAGTTCAGACTGCAGGTACAGCATCAGGTCGTCTATTTGTGTATAGTATTCCGCCCCGGCCGTTCCGGGGCCCCAGATCATGCGCCAGTCCAGGCTGTAGTCCAGCTGTGTTTTCATTTCCAGGGGCGGGTTTCCCGCTGCCCGTACAGAGAGCGGACTCTGCCTGTCCGCTGATTTCATCGACGCACCATCCCCGATGACCGTCCTGTTTGCTGCCGCAGCCGGCTGAAATACAGTTGGCTGGTTCCAGTCGGCCGGTATGTCCTGCGCGGCGGCGGGATCCTGCGGTTCCGTGCCGTCGCTGTAGGTGAATACAGCGGCCGGCTGTTCATCCGCGTCCAGCAGATAAACGGGACCGATATTAATTGTGACCGCGCTTTTACCCGAATCCTTCAGCCAGATCTGAAAGGCCTTCAGACCGGTCAGGTCCGGGCTGCCCCAGATGCTTCCGGCTGACAGCGGCAGACTGATCCGTGTCCATATGCCGCCGCGGAGACTGGCTTTATCATCGCTTATCCTGAACACTACCCGGTTTTCAAAGTCGTTGCTGTCGGCGGCATAAAGCCAGAGCTCACTTATTTCAGACAGATTGTCTGCCTTCACCCAGATTACAATCTTC
>QKCC01000085.1 GCA_003245835.1 Spirochaetales bacterium
GGTACTGCAGTCTATTACAGGGGACCGGATGTCTTCGGACTGATTAATCAGGAAATGGTTTTCTTTCTGAAACAGAAAGGCCTTTCGTCGATAGCCGATATTAATCGTATTTTTCAGCCGGATCATTTTTAATGATTCGGCTTTTTTTATAAGCAGAATTTTTTACGGAGAAAGCAGATGATAAAAGACAGAAGGATTACACTTCCTATAAGCAGCATAACCGAGGAAACGGACGAGGTCAAAACATTCACATTCAGAACCGATATTCCCTCGGCACCCGGCCAGTTTATAATGCTTACGGATTTTAACGGCGGCGAAAAACCCTTCTCGATCTCCGGCCGTGAGAGCCTCAACGGCGAAATGCATCTGTCTGTTACGATAAAAAGGATCGGGGCATTCACCTCCCGGCTTTTTACGATGAAAGAAGGAGATTTTGTCAGTATCAGAGGCGCCTATGGTTCCTCTTTTTTTATACCCGCAAGGGATTCAGCCGGACGGGGCGGAACAGAACCGGAGGACTTTAAGGCTGTGCTCTGCGGGGGGGGCTTCGGTCTGCCGCCGCTGTTTTATCTTGCGGGGCATCTGCTTGCCGCAGGAGTCCGGGCAGATAACATCAGGGTGATATCTGCCGCAAGGACTGAGGACGAGCTCCTTTTTGAGGACCGCTTTGATGCTGCCGGGCTGCCGTATATCGGTGCGGCCGAGACTCTGTCTGATGCGGAAAACGCTTCGATCGAGCCGGACGGATGCGGCAGAATCTGCGGAACCGCCGCCGACGCGCTTTCAGCTGTCATGGCCGACGATGGGTACGGCAGCCCCGATTTTCTTTATGCCTCGGGGTCGGACCTGATGATGAAAAGCCTGGTTCCGCAGATTCCGGAAAGTACCGAATACCAGTTTCTGTTTGAACGTTATATGAAATGCGCAATCGGCATCTGCGGTTCATGCGCGGTGGACCCGACCGGACTTCGAATCTGTACCGAGGGACCCGCGCTCCGCAGGGAACAGGTCGAGCAGCTTGAGGATTTCGGCGTCTACAAAAGGGCTGCAAGCGGCAGCCTGGAATACTTTCACAACCGCATGGGGGCCCGCTGATGTTAATCAGAAATGCACGGCTGTCGGCGGCACCTGGAAAAGATTCGCTCAGCGACATCATGATAGAGCACGGAAAAATCATCAGGGTTTCAGCGGCGGGCACCGTAAGGGATGCGGCCGTACACGGGCCGGAGCTTGATGCCGGCGGCCGTTTTGTGCTGCCGGGACTTATCGACCCGCATGTGCATATGCGATCGCCGGGGATGGAGCATAAAGAAGACTGGAAAAGCGGCAGCCGCGCCGCCCTTCGCGGAGGGGTTACGACGGTCATTGATATGCCTAACACAAAACCCGCGACAGACAGCCTCGAGGTGCTTCGGATGAAACGCGCAGCCGCAGACGCGGCGGGTGCAGGCGGGCCGGCTGTGCGCAGGCTCTTCTGGGCCGGGTGCACTCCGGACAGGCTGTCTGAACTTCCGAAACTCCTTGCTGAAGATGACGTAGCGGGCGTGAAGCTGTTCTTTTCGGAGAGCAGCGCGAACGCCAGCAGCAGTGATATCGGCTTTATAAGCGATGTGTTCTCGATTGCAGCGGAAGCCGGAAAACCCGCTGCCGTCCATTCGGAGCTTGCCGCCCTTCTTACGGATGCACGGGACGAAAACACGGACAGTCCGCTTATATTGCATAACCTTTCACGTTCAGCCGGGGCGGCAGTCGCCGGAACCGCACTCGCGCTTGAGCTCGCGGCAGTGACCGGCTGCAGGCTCTACATTTGCCACCTTTCGACATTGGCCGAGTTTGCGATGGTGCGAAAGCATAAAGAGGCATACGGGCCTGAATCGGTGATTGCCGAGCTGACTCCTCACCACATGCTGCTCGATGAAAACCATACAGTTACAGGCGGGTTTCCGTCATGGGCCAAGGTTAATCCGCCGCTGCGCTCTGCTGAAGACCGCAAGGCTGCCGCCGATGCGCTGATTGACGGAACTATCGACCTTATAGGAAGCGATCATGCACCCCACCTTGCGGCTGAAAAGGATATGACGGCAAAATCGTTCTTTGACTGCCCGTCCGGCTTTCCCGGGCTTGAAACTGAACTGGGAATGGTTGCCGGGTTTATCCGTGACCACCTGCAGAAACAGAACGGCGATCCACCGGATGCCGAATGGCTGTCGATGACCGGCATGCTTATGAATAAGCGGGCCGCAGCGGTCTTCGGCCTTGCCGACCGGTGCGGTATAGCAGAAGGAAACCTTGCGGACCTCGTTATTCTCGGCGGTCCCGCCGATGTTGACGCGCCGTTATTCGAATCAAAATCTAAGGTCTCGCCGTTTAACGGTATGAGAATGCCTTTATCAGTATATAAAACCATTATCGGAGGACAGATATTTGAACAGTAAAAAACAGGAATTTATCAGGGGTCTTTTCAGGATCGGCGCCGTCAAGTTCGGCAGCTTCACACTCAAAAGCGGGCTGCAGTCGCCGTTTTACATCGATTTGCGCAAGGTGATTTCACACCCCGGGCTTCACAGTCTGATGTGCGGGATGTTGACGGAGAAGGCAGCTGAACTTGATTTCGACTGCATACTCGGAATCCCTTATACAGCGCTTCCGTCTGCTGCTGTAATGGCCGAAAAGCTCGGCAAACCGCTGTTTATGCTCCGTAAAGAGGTTAAGACCTACGGCGCAGGCGGAAAGCTTGTAGGAGACCCTGACCTGAAGGGCAGGTGCCTGATGGTAGACGACCTGGTAACCACCGGGGGCTCCAAGTATGAAACAGCTGACGATCTGAAAGCCGAGGGGTTCGAAGTCGAAGATATTGTCGTGGTTATAGACAGAAGCAGGAATGCTGCGGAAGAACTCGAAGCACACGGAATGAAGCTGCACAGCCTTGTTTCGCTCGATGAGGTTGTAGAACTTCTGACAGCCGACGGAAGTCTTTCTGCTGAAAAAGCCGCAGAGATCAGGGCCTTTACAAAGGGTCTCGATCAGGATGGCGGTAAGCCTGCGGCCGGGGCAGCGGGGCCGGCGGATAAACCCGCAGTACAGAAAAACGGTCTGACCGAAAAGCTTCTGGCGGTGATGAAAAGAAAGCAGACTAACCTTATTCTTTCGCTTGATACCGAGGACCGGGACGGGTTCTTCTCGATACTCGAATCAACTGCGGACAGAATCGCGATGGTAAAAACGCATGTCGACATAATCAGGGATTTTACACCGGACTTCCTTGACCGGCTGAAGCAGCTCGCCGCCGAAAGGGACTTTCTGATCTTTGAAGACAGGAAGTTTGCTGATATAGGAAACACGGTAAAGCATCAGTTTTACGGCGGGGTCTATAGAATTGCCGAATGGGCTGACTGCGTGACGAGTCATCTTATTGCAGGAGCGGGAACGATAAAGGGACTCTTCCCCGAAGGCCCGTCATCGATGGCCGCCGACAGGCCGCAGGCCGCCTTCCTGCTGGCAAGGATGTCGAGCAAGGGCAACCTGATAACCGAAGACTACAGCAGAAATGTTATAGCGGCGGGCAGGGATAATGCTGAAATCGTATCCGGATACATCGGCCACGGGAAGGATGCTGAAGATATTAAAAATTACAAGGCGATGATACCTGAGGGGCAGCTGCTGCTGATGCCGGGCGTACAGCTCGAGCGCGGAACCGATAGCCTCGGACAGCAGTACCTGACTGTAGAAGAAGCTGTTGCCGGCGGTGCGGACTGCATCATTGTCGGCCGCGGAATTATAAAGGCGGATGATCCGGCTGCGGAAGCCGAAATCTATCGTTCAAAGGCCTGGCAGGTCTATAAAAACAGGGAGGAAAAGTAATGACGGATGCAAAGTTTAAAAACAGGCATATTATTTCGATGCGCGACCTCGACAGGTCCGGCATGGATTACCTTATTGAAACCGCAGCTGCGATTGAAGAAGGAAGACTCCAGCCGGACATGAAAGGAAAAATTGCGTCGCTGCTCTTCTTTGAGCCGTCGACCCGCACAAGCTTCTCCTTCGAATCGGCGATGAAGCGGATGGGCGGTGAAGCCATGCTGATGAAGGGGACCGGAAGCACGTCGGTTGCTAAGGGTGAAAGTTTTGCCGACACTCTCAGAACGATTGAGCGGTATTCGGATATAATCGTAATCCGGCACGCAGTCGAGGGCACTGCACGGCTTGCCTCCGAAGTCGTGAAGATACCGGTCGTGAATGCCGGTGACGGGGCCAATCAGCATCCTACGCAGGCGCTGCTCGATCTTTACTCTATAAAAAAGACGCACGGCACCCTCGATAACCTGAAGATCGGTCTTGTCGGGGATCTTCGTTTCGGACGGACGGTACATTCGCTTGCTCAGGCGCTTGCGTCGTACAATCCCGAGTTTTATTTCATCTCGCCCGGTTTCCTCGAGATGCCCGAGCATATAAAGGCAAATCTGACCGCAAGGGGAATAAAATACACGGAGCTTCACGAGATTGAGCCCGTCGTTCCCGAGCTCGATATCATGTATGTAACAAGGATTCAGAAGGAGCGGTTCGCTGACCCGGAAGATTACGAAAAGCTCAAAGGCTCATACATTATAGACCTCAAAACAATAGAAAATGCCAAAGAAAGCATGAAGATTCTTCATCCGCTTCCGAGGGTTGATGAGATCGCGGTCGAGGTTGATTCCTCTCCCCATGCTTACTATTTTGACCAGGCTGAAAACGGCGTCTACATGCGCCAGGCAATCCTTTCAATCCTTACAGGAGCAGTGAAATGAAACAGTTAAAAGTTGATGCAATCAAAGACGGAACGGTAATAGATCATATTCCGGGAGGAAAAGCCATCCAGGTACTGAAGATATTGAACGGCACCGGCAAAGATACTGTAAGCATAGGCATGAATCTTCCCTCAGGCAAGTACGGACGCAAAGACATTGTAAAGATCGAGAATCATGAACTCTCTGCCGTTGAGGTCAACCGCATCGCGATAATTGCGCCGACCGCATCGATTACAATTATCCGTAATTATGAAATTACCGAGAAGCGCAAGGTTGAGACCCCCGAGATGCTGGAAGATATTGCCTTCTGTCCGAACCCTAACTGTGTTACAAACCATGAAAAAGTTGCGACAGTTTTTGAGCGTGTTCGCCTCAGCGGTGAACAGGCTTCTGAGACTGCAGAATATACCTGTCACTACTGTGAGAAAATTTACAACTCCGACGGCCTGAAGATTAAGGTCGGCTGACTGATACCGGACAGGTCTTAGTCTGTCCGGTTTTCAAAAATTCCGGAACCGAGGAAATTTCTGATTATTTCAACTGTCTGTTCCGGAAGCTCTTCATGCGCTACATGGCCGCATTGCGGCAGAAATACAAGTTCTGCATCAGGCATCGCGGCTGCGGTTTTTAGATTATCGCCCGGCGGGACTACCTGGTCCCGAATCCCCTGGATTATAAGCGTCGGCAGGTTTATTTCAGGCAGCGCTGCGGCCAGCATGGAATCGTCCTGGGCTGCAATATAGTTCCATAACGCCATATCCCAGTTTTTTACCTTCGTCGGAATCAGGTAGCTGTCTCTGAGATCCTTTTTGAGCAGTTCCGGCCTGTAGTAGGTCTGGGCCAGCAGTTCATCAATATGTTCCGGAATGCTTCTTATCAGTTCAAGACCCGATTCTTTCAGAACACCGAGTTCCATCAGATCCCTGACAAGCGCAGGGGGAATCTCGGTATATACGCCGGGAGAAATAAGTATCAGTCCGCTGAATCTGTCGGGGTAATGTAACGCAAGCCGGAGTGCAAGATTGCCTCCGGCTGAATGACCGATGAGGATCGGTTTTCCAAGTCCGAGCGACTCGATCAGGCCCAGAGTGATTTTTTCTGCTTCTTCCGGAGTGTAGGGGTTGTTCTGCCCGTTTACCGGGGGGCGTTCAGTCAGCCCGAATGCAGGCCTGTCAAATGCGACAACCCGGTAATCTTCACTCAGCGGCGGAACGATATATCTCCAGCCCTCTACGTTTCCGAGCATCCCGTGCAGAAGCAGCAGGCTGTTGCCGCTGCCGCCTTCCTTGTAGTGAATATTTATACCGTCGATCCGGATATAGCGGCTTCCCTCATCTGAAAAAGTCTGGGGCGGATGAAGCTCTTCCTTCTGCCCGCTTCCGGGTTTTGGTGTACCGGCACATGAAACCAGAACGAATACCAACATCATTACGGCTGCGAATGTTTTGATTGCATTACGGGTTTCCATGGTTACAGATTAAACTCAGTACAGAGCCTTTTCAAGACTGGATTTTACGAAAAAACTTTTTCGGCAGCTGCCAGGCCCTTCCGAATACCCGTACAAGCTCTCCGGCAAGCGACTGTCCGTTCGGGGCCGGCGGGGAACCCCGCATCCGCATGGGTGAATTCAGTTCCGGGTTGTGGGGGTCATTGAGATTCATTGTTTCATAGATAAAGCCCTGTCGGTAATTATCGTGAATGTAGGTAATGGTTCCGTCTCGGGCGACATCGACGACCATCCCCGTATGGGTGAAATAATCGTTGAATTGCCCGTCTCCGTCACGGTCGTAGGTGTTGTCCCAGATTATCAAATCACCGACCGATGGAAGCTTTTCGTTGAATATAAGTTTATTGTCTCTCAGGCTGCTGTAGAGGCGCTTCACGCCGTTTCCGGTGTAGCCTGTATAACATTTCTCCAGATCAATCCCGGCACGGTAATATACAGCCAGCATAGCGCCTGAACAGTCGAATTCGTATGACCTGTCATCGGCAATCATCGGGCCCTTTGTTGTTCCGGCGTAAAATTCGGCAGACTCCAGAAGCCTCATCTGAATGTCGGTCAGTGCCTCAGGGGACGCTGACCCGTTCTGACTGTCAGCCGTACCTGTGCTGTCCGGCAGCCCGGCGCATGAGCTCAGCATGATCAAAACAGCAGCGGCTGCCGACAGGATGAGTAATGAACGATTTAAATGAAGACCGGGTTTCATTATATCCAGTTTATCTGGATTTTCGCAAAAATCAACTCCAGCTCTTTTCTTATGTCTTCCGGAAAATCCAGGTAGAGTGCTTCTTCAATAACTGATTTTGCATCTTCGAAACGCTTTGAGTTCAAATGTGCATAGGTAAGCGCGTAAAGGGTTCGATAGTCATAGGGATTAAGATCATATGAACGGTTAATATAATCAAAGGATTCCTCGATCTTATTCTGAATTCCAAAGAGGACTCCCATGTTGCGCAGAATTGACGGACTCTCCGGGGTAATTGCTTCGGCTCTTCGAAGGTATTCCTCTGCCTTTGCAAGATCCCCTTTTTTGAACCAGGCACAGCCAAGAGCCTCCCATGCTTCAGGGTTGTCCGTATGTTTACGTATGTAATAGTCCAGGGTTTTAATAGCTTTGTCGTTCTCACCGGTTTCTGTAAGTACTATACCCATATAGCAGACAGCCCTGTCGTTGTCGGGCTCATCCAGCAGGATCGTTGAAAGAATCTTTTTTGCTTCTCTTAGGTAGCCTGTAAGTATTAAATTTTCTGCTATATCAATTGCGTTTGCATTCATCCGTTGATTCCTCTCAATCTAATTTCGGCTGTTCGGAATATAAAATTTAGACAGGAAAAATCAATTGGGAATTAAAATTAATCGGATGTACGGCCGGATGAATTACAGCTGCATTTTAATTACCATCGGACTTGCGAACATTAGCACTACCGGTGAAGTTAAGTCCGACGATATAGGTTTCGAAGGATTCGCTTCTGCAGGCCTTCGGTTTGAGTATCTTCGTTTTTTCAAACAGCTCATTCAGCATTCCTGTCAGCTCTTTTTCATCTCCTCCCTGAAAGATTTTGATCGTCAGGTTTCCGCCTGCTTTCAGCATTTTTCCGGAAAGACTGATGATGCCGGCCGCGAGTGAAAAAGAGCGGCCTGCGTCAACGGTTCTGTTGCCGGTAGTGGCTGGAGCCGCGTCGCTTATTACCGCGTCATAGGGGCCCTTTTCGAGCAGCCTGTTCAGGTTTGACTCTTCGAAGAAATCTCCCTGGATGAAAAAAAGACGCGGATCGTTTTTGATTGTAAGTTCTTTCAGATCAATTGCCGCGATGATGCTGTCCGGGCCTGTGTTCCTGAGGCAGTAAAGGCTCCAGCTTCCAGGGGCTGCACCTATGTCGAGGATCCTGCTGTTTCGGCTGAATATATGGAATTTGCCGTTCAGCTCTTCAAGTTTATACACAGATCTTGCCGGATACCCCTCTTTTTTGGCTCTGAGTGTGTAATGATCAGGTTCACTTCTTTTTGACGATCTTTGCCTCGACATATTGACGTAACTCCCTTCTTTATGGTTTCTAGTATGCTATGGACAAATATTATATGGAAATCCTTGCCAAGGTAGAAGGGGTAATCAACAGGGCTCTTCCGGCAATAGCGGATAAAGGCTGGATTGCCCGTGCCGCAGGACCGACAAAGAGCAAGGTGACCGATGAATCGATAAATATAATCAATAAACCTGCACTTGAACTTGTTCACCGCGGAGGAAAGCGATGGCGGCCCGTTTCCATGGTGCTCTGCTGCGAACTTGCGGGAGGCGAGGCGGAAGAAGCTCTGCCTTTGGCGCCTGTAGTAGAATTTCCGCATAACGGAAGCCTTATAGTTGACGATATAGAGGACAGCTCTGATCTGCGGCGGGGCGAACCGGCTGTTCATAAAATATACGGCGAGGATATGTCGATAAATACGGGCAACCTCCTGTACTTCCTGCCCACTTTTCTCATAGATGAAAGTGATTTCAGCGATGAGCTCAAGCTCAGGCTTTACCGGTACTATACAGTCAATCTCCGCAGGCTTCATTTCGGCCAGGGGCTTGATATCCAGTGGCACAACAACCACGAATTTTATCCTTCCGTAGAAGAATACATGCAGATGTGCCGCTTCAAAACAGGGTCGCTGTCCAGGCTGGCTGCCCAGATCGGATTTGCGGTAGGGGGGGCCGACCCGAATACCTGTCTTTCGCTTGGCGACCTGTTTGAGGACGCAGGAGTGGCGTTCCAGATTATTGACGATGTTAAAAACCTGACTACCGGTATTCCCGGCAAGAACCGCGGGGATGATATTGTCGAAGGCAAAAAGAGTCTTCCGGTAATTTTTCATGCGATGGCTGATCCGGACTCGATTCCGGATCTTGCGGAACATTTCCGAAAAGCCGGTGAACTGGGTGCGGTGCACGGTGTTGAACCTATCGATGCTGCGATCAGTCTGCTTACAGAATCCGGAAGTATTGAGCGTGCCGGCAGCAGGGCCTTCGAAATGCTGCGCGGGGCAAAAAGTATGATTGAGCGTTCATTTCAGGGTTCCTCCGCACTCGACGCGCTGATGTCGCTGTTTGAAAGTTTTCTTCCGGAAGATATGACTATTTAATCCCAGAGTCCGTATTCTTTCATTCTTTTTTCAGCCGCCGCAGACCATCCCCTGTTGGCCGCCGGGCTTGCAGGGCTCGGGTGCAGAACCGTTCCCGATTTGATTTCACCCGTACTTATTTTATCCTTCAGAGCTGAATTTATCCTGTCTTCAGCGAATTTCCCGATTCCAAGCAGCCATTCTGCTTCGAGAATTTCAGCGGTTTCCCGCAGGTGCACATCGCATACCTCGAAAAGCCTCTGCTGCTGTTCTTTGGGCAGTTTGTCCGGCGTAAAGTTCCGCCCTGTTTCCGTCATGAAGCTGACCGGGCAATAGTTGGCAACATAGTGTTCTTCGAAGAATTTCCCGGGTGTTCCGAAGCGTTCCTGCATTAACCCCCAAAGCCGCTTGCCGCTGATTTCGCTTCGGGTGCAGCTGAAACCCTCAACTGCCCGCTTGGGGTGTTCATGTTCGGGTTTACCTGTTTCGGTTTTAATGCCGAGCCAGTTAATCACCGCATCGATCTCCCCGAATGGAACACCGGTTTGGGCCATGCCCCACGGACCGGGATTCATTCCTACAAAGATTATCTTTTTAGACGTGCAGGCATATTTTTCGAGGTAGAGCGAGTGGGCCTTCCACGCGTACTCAAGCGGGTTATAGATATGAGTTATTTCTTCTGAAAATTTCAGCTTCGAGACAGCGTCTGATAAGCGCAGCGCTGAGTCTTTAAGGAGTTCGGTTCTGTTCATTTTCTGTTCCTGTGATTATTTTACAGCTTTTTTCAGTTCGGTTACAAGTTCTTCAAGTCTCTGCAGGTTGTAGGGGAAGGTATAGCAGAACATATTCCTCATTACCAGATCCTCTTTTGTGTTGCGGCTGTTCCTGCTGAAGCCCGAGATTCCCAACTTGTCCCGGAGTGCGGGCAGAAGGTAACGCTTTGACGTAAGTATCAGCTCGTCAATGGCTTCAATGCCCTCGCTGAAAACTATTGAATCCGGGTGATAGTCGGACTGGACATCAAGCATATTATGTATATACCTGAGCCGGGAAGAATCGAACGCGTTCTGCTCAAGGAGCGAAAGAAACCAGAAATTATAGAAATGACCGTAGTAAAGGTCCTTCATTTCATCGAGCAGCCTGCCCGAAAGATCAGTTCTTGCCGGAGATGTGATATAATTATCCGATATTGCTGTTTGTCCGTACATTATTCATATAATCGGAAAAGCAGCTGAGATGATTAAGGGAATTAATATTTACGGAACAACATTATTACCGGACAGCTTATCCGGTCTTGTTGATTTTTGTAAAATGTAGTTTAATGAACCCAGTTGAGGATCCGGTAAGTCTTTCTACCCTGTAAAACCGGCTGATAATGCCTCAGCGCGGGGCCGTCGTTGACGGTCCCGATATTTTTTTGCCTACTGCTGTCCGGGGTCTTCCATCTGCGACAGGGATTCTTCATAAAAATCTTCAACTGCCCACATCATGCGGTAAGCAGGGTAATTAATCATGAGCTCTTCGCATAGAACAAGACTTTCTTCCCATCTGTTCTGAAAGTAGGTTACAAGCAGTTCCTGGTAAATAAGTTCCGGAAGGAATGCGTCTCCGGGCCAGCTGATGCGGGCCTGTCGTGCTATATTGGCTATTTCTGAACGGGAGTAGCCGGCAAGTTCATGATCATCAAAATACTCAACTGCAAGATCAGCTATTTCATAGAGTGTCGTCTGCAGGTTCCACGCGCATGTTGCCGGGGTTTCACCGGCAAACAGTCCAAGTTCTTCAGCCTTTTTGTTGAGTTTTTCATTATCAGTCTCTCCGGCCTTGTATGCCTGAATGAGAAAATCAGAATAGGTCTGCCACGGTTCCCTCTTCAGGCGGCGCCTCAGGCTGTCTGCCTTACTTAAAAGGGTGTTTATTTCGCGCTGATAACGCATCCTTTTAAAGTCTTTCAGAAAACGGTAGGATTCTTCAAGTCCCGCCCTGGGTTTGCCGTATTCAGGGTCCTCGATTGAAGCCTGCCGGTAGAATTCGACTGCCCGGCTGTATTCGCCAATATCGAAAAGATCGAGTCCGGTGTAATATGCCCGTGCGGCGGGAACTGAGGCTGATTTGCTGTTTTCGATGCCGGCCGGAAGTTCGATTCCCAGTTTTCCGAACACTCCGCGGACGATTTCCGTTTCCATGTCAAAGACGGTGTCTATGCTTCCCTCGGTTTTTACGGCGGCCCTGACTTCTCCGGTCCCTGTATCGAGCAGTTTTCCGTCAATTCTGAGACGGTCTCCTGCTCGAATAAAGCTTCCTGTGAGCAGCAGTTCTGCCGTCAGGATTTTTCCTATCTCAATACTCTGTTTTTCATCGGCCATCCCCGAAAGCGAAAATCTCTGTTCGTTCAGGACTTTCTCGAGCTGTTCACGCTCGATGCACTTTATTTCGTCCGACAGTGCAAGGTCCGTCAGGAGCATGTCGGCGATTCCTTTTTCCAGCCACGACAGATCCTCGTCTGAACCGGTATTGCTGAAGTAGAGTACGGATATTCTCATCGGCTCCGCTGCCGCGCCTGTAGCCGGTATCAGGCATATGATCGCGGTGATAATCAGTACCGGAAAAAACCTGTATTTCATTGGCCTGTTCTATTCGGTAGGATCCGTTTCCTGCCGTACCTTGGCGTATCCGGGTTTCAGAATGTCGTATATTATCCGCAGCCGTTCGTCGTAGTGAACAAATGCTGATTTCATTGCGTTCAGCGTGATCTTTTCAAGATCCCTGATCGTTAGGTTGTAATATTCTGAAGCCAGCTGCATCTCTTTTACCAGGTCGGTATCGCTCATGAGAGGGTTGTCGGTACAGAGTGTAACCCTGAATCCGTTCCGGTAATAGGTGTGAAAGGGGTGTTCATCCAGTGATGCCGCAGCCCCGGTCTGTATATTTGATGACAGGCACATCTCGAGCGGAATCCTTTTGTCCCTGATGAAGTCCGCGAGCGAGCCGAGTTTTTCTATTCTTGTTCCGTGGACAACCATATCTTCTACCAGCCTCGTAGCGTGGCCGATTCTGTGAGCGCCGCATATCTGAAGCGCCTGCCAGATAGACTCGATGCCGAACGCTTCACCGGCATGTATTGTTATATTGAAATTTCTGTTCCGGATATGCTGAAAGGCGTCCAGATGCCTTTTGGGCGGATGGCCGTGCTCATCTCCGGCTATATCGAAACCGACAACGCCTTTTTCGCGGAAGGCGACAGCAAGCTCGGCCATTTCAAGCGAGACGTGGGCCGGCTGGTGCCGCATGGCGCACAGAATCAGCCCGAAATCGATGCCGTACTGCTGACTTCCTTCCTTCAATCCCGCAAGAACCGCCTGAACGATTTCTTCCACGTTCAGACCCTGCTCGGTATGAAGGATAGGCGCAAACCTGATCTCGGCATATTTTACGTTGATCGCGGACAGGTCCTCCATCGTTTCCCTGGCTATGCGGAGAAGCGCATCTTTTGTCTGCATCACCGAACAGGTTACGGCAAACCCCTCAAGGTAGAGCGCCAGGCTTTTTCTGTCGGATCCGCGATGAAACCAGTCCGCAAGCTTAACAGGATCATGTTCCGGTAATTCAATATTTTTTGCTTCTGCAATTTCGACAATTGTAGACGGACGAACACCGCCGTCAAGATGGTGATGCAGCTCCACCTTCGGCAGTTTTTTAATCATTTCTTTTGTTACCATATTTATAATTTAAACCCGGACCTCGGATTATTCAAATAATTATTTGAGCTTTTCATTACATCAAGAAACACTTCAACCAGCTCGGAATCGAAATCAATTCCCTTTTTATCGTCAAGGAACTGGTAGCAGTCGCTCAGGCTCAGCCCCGCGCGGTACGGTCGGTCGGCCGAAAGGGCATCAAAAACGTCGGCGATCGCGATAATTCTTCCGAACCGGGGAATCTCATTTTCCCCGATTCCGATCGGGTAGCCTGAACCGTTCCACCTTTCATGGTGGTACCTTATTCCGTCGCAGATGTCTTCGTAGTTCGGGATATTTCTCGAGATCTCGTAGCCCAGTTCGGGGTGCTGTTTTATTATTGTGAACTCTTCGTCCGTCAGCTTGCCGGGTTTATCCAGAATGCTTTCGGAGATTCCGATTTTTCCGATATCGTGAAGGAGCGCCGAAATGACCAGGCGTCTGAGCTGAAGCTCTTCCATGCCTATGGATGCTCCGAGCATTTCACTGAGTTCGGCAACCCTTTCGCTGTGGCCGGCCGTCCAGCGTGATTTGGCGTCAATAGATCGGCTCAGTGCCTGGATTGAACCTATCTGCAGCGAGTTGACCTCTTCGACAGCCATAACGCTCTGCATTGCAACCCCGACCTGATCGCCTAGTTTTCGCAGTGTGTTCTGCTGCTCTTCGGTAAACGGCATCTGGTCGTCCTTTATTATAAGCAGCGAACCGAGGTAGCGTTCCTGAAGATATAGCGCGACATTGTAAAAGCGTTTTGTATTTTTGGGAAGGTTAAGCTGCTTTATAAGCACTTCGGTAAGGTTCCTGTCTTCGGAAAAGACGGAGGATGTTTTAAACGCTTTTTGAGTTTCCGCCGTCAGCAGCTCATCGGGGATGTAGGGGTTCTCAATCAGAATCGCAGGTTCCGACTGTTTGACTGCGGAAATCAGTTCGAATCCGCCGCCGCGGTCATCGCGCAGGGCCATCACAGCGGTGCTTTTATCAATATAATCGCAGACGAAGCCTATTACCCTGTTCAGCAGGTCGTTGCGCGATATTGAAGAAAGAACCGCCTTGTCTATCCGGTTCATTATCTCCATGGCTTTCAGCCTCTCGCTGAGATCGCTGTTCATCTGACCCATGGTTCTTGAAAGGACCCCGATCTCGTCCCTTCGCCGCATAGGCAGCGATATCGAGGTATCGCCTTCTGATATTCTCAGGGCTTTCTCGGTTAGTCTTCTTAAGGGCCTTGTGACGCTCATCGCGAATATTTTTCCGAGAATGAACGACCCGAGAATAAGGATGATTCCGAACCCTATTAGCTCCGTTTTTTTTCCGTGCAGCAGCTCCGTGAATCCGATTCGCGTGATTGCGGCAGAGACAACGACCGTATGCGAATTATCAGTGGGTACATGAAAATAAATCCTGGACGTATCGGCCTTTCCCCAGAATGGGTTGCCTGAAAAGGCAATCCCTTTTTGAACAGCTCTGGCTATAAGCGGATTGTTTTCGGGGCGGTGAATATCGTTGTTCTGTCCAAGCAGGCTGCGCTGCATCCAGCTGCCGCCTGTATTTATGTAGGCGGTAATTTCACTGATCGGAATATTGTCGGTCTGAACAGCCTGCACAACTTCTTCGAGTTTTTTATGGAATTCGCTTTCATCGAAGTTCGAAAGATCCATATTCTCGAAATCTATATGGCTTAATGCTGAGCCGCTGAAGTTTTCAAGCAGGTTTTTGCCGCTGTAGGCTGTCGAAAGTATAAAAACTGTGTATCCTATTATAAGCCCGAATAATACGAAGTAGCCTGTCAGTTTGACCGAAAGTGAGGTCTTCGGCCGTAATGCCTGTTTTATATGTTTATCCACACGCATGTTACCAAAGTACGACATTTTATATCAGATATCAAGCTAATCCATAACGTAATCTCAGCTATCTTTCTTCGGTATGCTTCTTCCGCTGTAGCAAACACTGCACCCCAATACATGTACATGCTTTTTGCCGGGTTTTTCGTAGACACGGGCGATTAGCAGGCTGTCGTCGGGCATCACCTTTTTGCAGACCGGACAGGTTCGTGTGTTGCGATGACCGCTTGTTTTTGTTTCGGACTCTCCGCCCTTCGGTTTTGTATCGCAGAAAGGGCAGCCGTATATTTCCATAATGCTGTCGGGCTTTCCGGGATAAAGTACGGAATGCACAGTTTCGCCCTTTTTCAGCAGCTCGCCGCACAGCGGGCATGGTCTGCGCTTTACAGTTTCAGTCTCTCCGTTTTCAGGGCTCGGCACCTTTCGGGCGGAAGAGGACTTTTTTCCGCTGCCTATCAGATAGATTAAAAGCAGCAGAACAGCCAATCCGGAAACGATCAGTACAGCAATATGAAGCCCGTTTATCTCATTCATGCTGAGATTATCGGCAGGTGTGCCGGATGATGCAAGTTGGTGATGAAATGTATTGCCGAATTAGGGGCTGCTGCCTGGGGTTGACAGAGAACTGAATCGGGTGAACACTGGTGCCATGAAAGATTCAGGAAGGCTGTTTATAGTTGCAACCCCAATCGGGAACCTCAAGGATATTACAATCAGGGCTCTTGATGTGCTCAAGGATGTCGATGTAATTGCGTGTGAGGACACAAGGCATACGCTGAAGCTTCTGAATGCCTATTCGATAAGCAAAAAGCTTATAAGCTGTCGTTCAGGCAATGAAGAGAAGGCCGCTGCGCATATTGTTTCAATCCTTGAATCGGGTCTCGATGCCGCCTATGCGTCTGATGCCGGTACTCCCGGGCTGAGCGATCCCGGCGGTATTCTTGTCAGGCAGGTGCGTGATAGCGGGTTCGAAGTTATACCGATTCCGGGCCCGTCCGCCTTCGCTGCTCTTGTCAGTGTAGGGGCGTTCCCCGACAAAGCCGTTACATTCGAGGGATTTCTTTCTCCGAAGCCCGGAAAAAGGCGAAAAAGGCTGAAAGAGCTGCTTGAACGGCAGGAAGCTGCAATATTTTATGAATCTCCGTTTAGAATTATCAAGCTTTTGACTGATATTGCCGATTTATTTCCTGAGCGCAAAATTCTTGTGGGGCGCGAAATGACAAAAATCCACGAGGAATTCCTTGAAGGACCTGTAAATGAGGTTCTTGACCGTCTCAAAGAGCGGGAAAAAGTAAAAGGAGAGTTTTCCGTACTTGTTTCAGGAAAGAAAAAGGGTTAATATAATACTATAGGAGTGCCGATATTTATATTGTAAGGCAGGTTCTGAAATGACAATAGATAGACTTGGACCAGTAGATCCATTATCAAAACTTAACAAAAGCGGTAAGCCGGACAAAGTGGCTAAACCCGATGCAAAAGACACAATCTCTGTGTCAGCTGAAGCCAGGAACCTGGGAGAAATTTACAGGGCGACGGAAATCGTGAAAGCTGCACCCGATATCAGAATGGACAGGGTGGAAGAGGTAAGGCAGAAGCTGCAGGACCCGGGTTATATTGACAGCAAGGTTGAGGAAGTTGCCGACCGCATTATGGACGTTTTCGGACTATCCTGATTAAAATTTGACAGAATAATCGGCAGAGAGTGTTGGAAGGCGCTTTCTGCTTTTTTTTTATGGGGGCAGGTCTCCCGGAGGAGAGCAAATGCAGCAGGTAACTTTTAATATACCGGTTACTGCATACATGGGAAACGACGCGCTCGGACGGATTGGTGATGAAGCGTCAAAATACGGCAGCCGGGCACTGATCGTAACAGGGACCAACGTATCCGATGCCGGTCTCCATAAACGGGTTGAAAAGATTCTCGAATCCCACGGCATTTCAAGTATAATTTTTGACAGCATCGGCCCCGATACTACATCCGAAGCAGTTGATGCCGCTGCCGGACTTGCCGCCGCCGGTAAAGCTCAGATGATAATAGGGCTCGGCGGGGTGAAAACCCTCTCGATTGCAAGGGCTGCGGCAATAACATCCGGAGCCGACATCCGGATAGATGATCTTATAGACGGCCTGCACCCTTCCGAGGAGCCGCTTCCTGTTTTCTCAATCCCGACTGCCTGCCGGGACCCGTTCATGTTCAAAGATTCAATTATGATGATCGACAGGCGCAGCAGAAACTGCAGCCTTATTAAAACCGGGGACATATACCCGAAGTCTGTTTTTATCGATCCCCAGACAGCCGTAAGCATCCCGTCATCAACCTTCGCTTTCACTATTATTGATACACTGATGTATGCGATAGAGGGGTATATGTCGGAGAAATGCAATTTCCTTTCGGAAAGTCTGTTTCTGAAGGCAATCTCGGCAGTGGTGACTTCGGAACGGAAACTGGGTGAAAATGTTGACGATCGTGAAGCGATGGAAAAGGCGGCACGAGCCGGCCTCGTGACAGCACTTGGCCTCTCTATGTCCGGCCCCGGTCTGGGGGCGGCATTATCGATGATTATCGCTTCAGCGGCAAGGGCGCCGCGGGTCCTGGTCTCTGCAGTGCTTCTTCCCGTCATACTTGAATACGGGGTAAAGGTCTGCCCTGAGAAGATAGCCCGGCTGGCACCGATTCTTAATGAAACAACGGACGGGCTTTCCGAGATCGCCGCCGCCGAAAGGGTTATAGAAGCGATCAGGCACAGGATAGGCTTGAAGCGTGTTCAGATGAGGCTGAGCGAATTCGGTGTTGCACAGGATGATTTGAGCGGGATTGCTTCAGCTGTAAGAAAGTTTGAATTTGTTGCACATCTGCCTGCACCGGTGCCTACCGAAGATTTAATCCTGATGCTTCGAAAAACTCTCTGAGCATTAAATGATAACAATACGAAAACTCAAAACCCTGAAGCCGGGAACTCTCAGGAGGAAAGCAGCGGTAATTCTTCAGTTGTTTGAAAACGAGCTTAGTGCCGGCTGCCCGCTTGATCTGAACTACCTGTACGCTTTTCTGGAACTGACATCCGAGGCATACGAAGATTCTTCTGCAGTCGCTGAGCGGATTGCGGGGCTTATGCCGTCAATTTCCGGGCAGGAACCTGAACAGCTGCACAGGAGTCTCAATAGTTTAAGGCATCTTCTGCTGCAGGTGCTTGGGACCGAGCCTGCCGACTGGGATTTGTCCGAAACCCGCAGCCCTGTCACGGAAGGAACAGATCCGCCGCATGTGAAGGCCGGTATCGAGATATTTCTGGACGATCTGCGCTCCCCGTTCAACCTCGGCTCAATTTTCAGGACATCCGAGGCCTTCGGCGTTTCACGTATTCTGCTGAGTCCGGACTGCCCTGACCCGGAGCATCCCCGTGCGAGCCGTTCGGCAATGGGCTGCACCAGGCTTGTTCCGTGGGAAAGAGTCAAAGGAAGCGAACTTTTCAGTTCGGAAGCGGTCATCTCCGGTGAAATAACTGTTTTTGCTCTCGAACTCGGCGGTACTCCTGTTTCAGGGTTCAGGTTTCCTGAAAAAGGTATTGCCGTTATCGGTTCCGAAGAATTGGGAATAAGCCCCGAGGCCCGCAATGCCGCGCTTAAAAGCGGCGGACTGGTCTCTATTCCCGTGTTCGGGAAAAAGGGATCGATCAACGTATCGGTCGCGTTCGGGATAATGATGCAGAGGTGGTCGGAGCAGCTCTTTTAACAGGCTTCAGGTTTTATTCAGTTTCTGAAGCGTTTTCGTCAAAGGCTTCGGACAGCCGCTGCAGAATCATCATGTACTGTTCCTCGGTCTGGATGCCGAAATCCTGAAGGATCGACATATCCACCTGCTCGAAGGTTATTTCTCCCGACTCAATATTGGCCAGCGAATTAGCAAGATAAACCGTGTGGACTACATCCCTGCTGTCTTTATGCGAATTTTCGGGATTGTGATGGTGCGCAATGGCCGCTATAAGCGAAGGTGGAAAATTCCATTTTTCGGCTATTTTTCCGCCTATCATCGCATGGTTCAGCCCGGCGGACAGTTCTTCCATTATGTCGTGATTGAATTCCTTCTCGGTACAGAACCTCGATATTTTATCGAGGAGTTCCGGGTGAACCTTTGAGAACACGATTTTACCTATGTCATGAAGGATTCCCCCGACGTATGCATCATCGAGAAGGTCTTTCTTGCGCTTGAAGTTTTTGGCCAGGTTGTATGAATAGAATGCTACCCTGTAGGAATGATCCCATAGCGTCTTCTGATCAGTCTTCAGGACTTTCTGGGTTCCGTATGAAAACAGCATGTTCCTGATTCCCCGGAGTCCTACAAGCTTCACTGCCTCGACAATATTATCAACCTTTTTCGGAAGCATAAACTGTGCAGAGTTGACGACTTTAAGCAGGTCCGCCGTAAGGGAAGGGTCCATGCTGATCTGTCGCGCTATATCGGTAAGTTCCGATTCAGGATCATTTATCAGCTTCTGGATAAAGACTATATTTTCAGGGAACTGGGGCAAATCTTCAATTTCATCAACTATTTCCTGTGCCAGCAGGTTGAGATTTTCAAGATGAAGATCAGCAAACGGTATCGTAATTTTTGCAACGGTCTCATCGCCTTCAACATCAATGTCGAACGCGTCTTCACTGAGCCCGATTTTCTTTAACATTAGAACGAGGATGACGATTCCGAGACCGGCGCCTTCCGAGTCATCGAGGACTGAAGAAAGTGCTTCCTCCATCGATTCGAACGCCCTTGAACGCGCGATGCGGTCGTAGACGCGAATCTGTTCCTTCTGGGAGATCAGCGCATTGTTCTTGATCGACATCGTGAAGGATTTTGAAGTGGATTGAAAAACTACCTTGATATAAAGGCCGGCTTCTTCCTGCTTCTCAAGCCAGTAATTTATATTGTCGAGTGTTTCCTGCTTGAAAGATTCCATACCCTTTACGTAATCATCAGGGTTGTTGATATCAAGATTTTTCTCTGAAAAATAGACCCGCTTTGTGTTCGCTTTCTTTGCGTTAACCGCAAGTTCGCGCATACAGTACGCTATTCTGTCTTTCAGTTCGGACTGGCCGAATTTATCGAGGTATACACCGAGGATCTCTTCAATGTACATCTCTGTTTCATGCGGCAGTTTGAAAGATTTAATTGTTACCGGGACAGAAGATACAATTGCTTTATTAATTTTTGCTACGTCTACTTTTTTTGCCATCATCACTCCAACTTAACTCAAGCACAATTATAATTTTGCATATATATATGTGTCAACATCTAAAGAGTTTTTTATCAGGAGTTATTATGAGAAAAATGCAAGTGAGAAAACTCAGTTCCCGAAGTTTTTTGCCTGCGTTGCAAGTTTTTTCAGATTCTTTTCAATCAGGGCGTTCAGGCTGCCGTGAGGGAACTGCCCGCGCGAATTCCGTTTGCCGGCTTCCATTCCGGTCAGGAGTTCCATACTGTCGTCCACACTTGCTACAGGATAGATGTGGAATTTCCCGTCGGCAATATCTTCGATTATATAATCGGGCAGGATGATATTCTTGATGTTTTTATCAGGAACGATTACTCCCTGTGTGCCTGTAAAGCTCAGGGCTTTGCAGGTTTTATAGAAGCCTTCAATTTTTTCTCTCAGGCCGCCGACTGCCTGGATCTCTCCGGTCTGGCTGAGGCTGCCTGTAACGGCAATGTCCTGACGCAGCGGCACTTCCGCTATTGATGAAAGAAGCGCATAAAGTTCCGAAGAAGACGCGCTGTCGCCGTCTATCTCGCTGTATGACTGTTCAAAACAGATGCTTGCAAAGATTGAAATCGGGAAGTCATGCGCGAACCTGCTTCTGAGGTAGCCTTCGAGAATATATACCCACTTGTCATGGATCTCGCCCGAGAGTCCCGCTTCATGCTCGATGTTCACAAGTCCGCTCTCTCCGGGGGCGGTACTGGCTGAAATGAGTCCGGGGATACCGAACGACCATGTTCCCTTGTCCATCACGGCAAGACCGTTTACCTTTCCTGTTTCGCAGCCGTCCACTTTCAGGTTGATCTCACCCGAGGATATGTCCTCTAATATCCTTCTTTCGAGCAGGCCGAACCGTCCGGCCTGGTTTTCAACGGCGCTGCGGAATGCGGCACCCGATATTGATTCAGCCCCGTCTTCTTCCTCTGCGGCTTCAATAATCAGCTGTTCGATTTCAGAGATTACGGTACTTAATCTTGTATTGTTTTCGGCGGAAGCTACGCTGTATTTAACGGCTTCAAGAGCAGCTTCGTTGGTCAGTTTTTTACCGAGCCGGCTGGTACTGAAATTCCTGAACAGGTTTACCTCGTCGGCAAGGGTTTCATTGCTGAACTCAATAACGGAGTCGAATTCGACAAAAAACTGGAACAGTTCTGCGAAATCCTCATCCGTGTTGTAAAAGTTGTCAAACTGTGATTCGTTTCCGAGTATGGCGACTTTAAGATCAAGAACCGTTTCCGGCGGAACAAGCTCTGCCGCATAGTAGATATCGCGGGTCCCCGGTTCGCCTGCACCGGATCGGTTTACTGCCGGTTTTCCCGTTCTGAGTACTCTCTTCAGAAGTTTCCAGCTGTATGCTTCTTCGAGCAGATCTTCGGCCTTCAGGACAAGCAGTCCCCCTGCTGATTTCAAAAGAGAGCCGGCGTCGGTCAGATGCAGATCTGAGGATACTGTTCCGAAGAGGCGCCCCGGTTCGGGGTTGTTTTCGATTATTACCGCAGATTCCCCGGCGGAGGCTGACAGCAGCAGCTTTGAGCGGCTTTTATCTATGCTGTTCAGGATTTCTCGTATTGATGGTTTTTCTCTGTCGGCCGGCGGGACAACCTCAAGGTTGAGTCTGTGACCGATTTTTAAATTGCGTGCAGCTTTCAGCAGCAGGGCTTCTCTTTCGGGACCTGAAGGACCGCATACAAAGATGTTCTTGCCGCTGCCCCTGATTTTCATCGCGGTAGCAAGCGCTTTTAACGAGATTTCGTCCGCAGGCAGCTGCGGGTCCATGTTTTCAGGAATTCTGGATATATCTTCTGCAGTGAGCTGAATTCTTATTTCATCTGCAGGCAGTTCGCGGGTTTTCATTCGAACATGATATTACTATAATCGGTCAATGGAATCAACAGAGTATATAGGGCTGTATATTAACAGGGCCCAGGCAGCGCTCCGTGCGTTCAGTACATGGAGCCAGAAAGAGATAGACGAGGCAGTAAGGGCTGTCGGCAAGGTTGTATATGATAATGCTGCGAAACTTGCCGAAATGGCTGTGGCAGAAACCGGAATGGGTAATGTTAATGACAAAACCCTCAAAAACAGGGGGAAGCCGTCTATCATATGGAACAGCCTGAAAGATAAAAAATCGCGCGGAATTATCGGCAGGGACGATTTTACGGGGATTGTCGAGATCGCAAAACCGGTCGGCATCGTAGCGGCCGTAACCCCCTGTACAAACCCGGTAGTGACCCCGATGTGCAACGCCATGTTTGCGCTCAAGGGCGGCAATGCAATTATTTTCACACCCCATCACCGCGCCCTGAATACGAGTACCCGGACGGTAGAGCTGATAAACGAAAAGCTGGCAGCACTCGGTGTACCGGAAAATCTTGTTCAGATCTTAGGAGAGCAGTCGCGTGAAAATACAAAGGCGCTGTTGGCTGCGTCAGATGTGGTAATAGCAACCGGCGGAATGGGAATGGTGAAGGCGGCCTACTCAAGCGGAAAACCCGCTTTCGGTGTCGGCGCCGGCAACGTGCAGTGTATTATCGACCGCGGAATTAATACTGCAGAAGCTGTTCCCAAAATAATTGCCGGCCGCAGTTTCGACAACGGAATTATCTGTTCTTCGGAACAGTCGGTAATCGTTCATAAGGACGATTATGACGAGGTGATGGCGGAGTTTGCGAAGAACGGCTGCTATACTGCATCGGGTGAGGCCGAAATAAACGCATTAAGGGAAGCACTGTTTCCGGGCGGAAAAATGAATGCCGACCTGGTCGGGCAGCCGGCATCCGTACTTGCCGAAAAGGCTGGTGTTAAAGCGGCTGCGGGTGCGAAAGTGATTCTTGTGCCGGCCGACGGAAGCGGCAGGAAGGACCTTCTTTCAAAGGAAAAGATGTGCCCGGTGCTGTCTGTTTATAAATATGACAGCTTTGACGAAGCAATCCGGATTGCCGCCGATAACCTCGACTACGAGGGTGCAGGGCATTCCGTTTCGATGCATTCGGACAACCCTGAAAATATTGAAAAAGCTGCTCTGCGGCTGAATGTGAGCCGTTTTGTAATCAACCAGAGTTCATCCACAAGCGCCGGAGGAAGCTTCTACAACGGTTTTACACCTACGACTACTCTCGGCTGCGGGTCCTGGGGTAATAACAGCATCTCCGAGAACCTCTCTTACCGTCACCTGATCAATATCTCGCGGATAGGCTATAATATGAAGGACAACCATGTTCCGGATGCGGAGGAACTATGGGGATAGGAGTCAGCATATGAAATTCGATGAGGTCGACAGTTATTTTCGGGGTCTGATGCAGATCTCGGAACTTGAGAGGATTGACGTATCAATGAACGGCCTGCAGGTGTCCGCCGGAGACGGTGACGCCTCCGGGTTTGAAATCGGAAAAATCGCATTCGCGGTTGATGCCTGCATGGAAAGCTTTCAGCGCGCCCGCGAACAGGGCGCTGATATGCTGTTAGTTCATCACGGGCTGTACTGGGGCAGACCGCTCCGGATTGACGGCAGCCACTATCGCCGCCTGAAGTATCTTATCGAAAATAATATGATGCTTTACGCTTCGCATCTTCCGCTGGATATGCATCCCGAGTTCGGAAACAATGCCGGTATCTGTGCCGCTCTCGGGGTGAAGAGTCCAGAACCCTTCGGCGAATATCACGGGATAAAAATAGGGTTCAAGGGTGATCTTCCTGAAAGTTCTTCGATCGATCAGGTGCTTGATAAACTCGGCCTCACTGCGGATCGGGCTTTGTCAGTGCTGCCTTTCGGTACCGATAAAATCAAAAGTGTAGCTGTAATCTCGGGGGGCGGACCTTCTGATGTGAACCAGGCAATTGAAGAAGATGTCGATCTCTATATAACGGGCGACGCTTCGCACTCAATCTATCATACATGTCTTGAGAACAGGATAAACCTGATAAGCGGCGGTCACTATCACACCGAAATCTGGGGCGTCAGACTGCTGGCAGAGCGGACTCGAAATGATCTTGGTCTGGAAACTGTATTTATCGATGTTCCTACCGGTCTTTAAAGACCGGGGGATTTTAATAGCCGTCCGACATTGAACGGTTGATATCTTTTTTGAAGAGTTCGTTGTATACGAAGCCCCTGTTTTTAAGTTTGTCACGTAATTCGTCCGGAAACGGCATGTCGCGCCAGAAGATTCCCCTAACTTCCCTCTCGAGTTTCTGGGTGCCTTCACTTTCCTTTGTTATCCACAGGGTGTAGTCGTTGATAAAACGTTCCTTTACGTCGCCTTTCAGGTGCTTTTCCGAGAACCACTGGTAATAGTGGCCTGTGAGCCCTTCCTCCATCCAGTAGTGCTGGGCCTTTTCCTTGGCTACCTGCCACCTGAGATCCGCCATAGCTGTAATAACGGCATATTTCAGATCCTTTGAAAACATGGGGATTGCCACCCGTCCTCGGCTGGTTCCCCGGTTGTACTTTTCGAAGGGCTCCCAGCAGATACCCCTTTCACCATAACATGGAAGCAGGATGAAATAGGGGACTATCCGGTTTGTTTCCCTCTTGAATGTACGCAGGAACAGGCCCGGGTCGAGTTCTTCTATCTGCCTGACCTCGTTCAGAAGGTTTTCACGTGTTGCTATGTTCCGTTCGTCTGCATTGAAGTACTGCTTCATCAGGATGGGGATATGGTTCCCCTGTCTGCCGACAGACATCTTCGCCATCTGTCTCAGCGAACCGAATTCCTTGATTATCACGGAAGCATCTACATGCATCACTTCTCCGAGGCGATCAGCCTTATCTCTGAGCTCGGTAAGCATTTTTTCGATCTTCTCGAGATCCAGAAAAAGCCCGGTAACTTCCTTGTCGATTTTCTGAAGTTCCTTTATGGCTTGTGATATGTCGAAAATTGCCTTTTTGTGTTCAGCTGAATAAGGCATGTATACATTGCCGTGTTCGGGGTGACGGTTTTTTGCCGACAGCTGTTTTACGCTTGCTACAAGCAAATTTTCCGAATCCATGATGTTAAGCTGTTTGCGCTGGATTGTTCCAAGCAGCGCCTGCTTCTGTCCTTCATGTTTTTCAATCTGGGGCCTGACATTTTCCGAACTTTTAAGTTTTGTGATTTTGATTTCGTCGGTCGTCGAGGCGGAAATAAAGCCCGTCGCGATTTTCATCAGCCATTCATCAACATAATGGACCGGTTCGGATGTGTCGTTGTCCCGGATAATTCTTGAAAGAAGAAGCCTTGTTTCCTGTGAAATCAGGTTCGGCAGAACTGCTCCGTACCGCAGAGTCATAAGTTTCGGGTCGGACAGGTTTTCATGGATCTTTTTTGCCATGCTTTCGGTGAGTTCCCAGTACGCGGAAATCAGCTTTGAACGCATCGCCGATCTCTCTTTCGGATCCTGAATATTCAGATACTGGCTTAATACCTTGTGAAACCGCTGTGATTCCTCGCCTTCGCCGCCGAGAGCCTTCTGATAATAATTTTTGTCTTTGAAATAATCTGCCGGTTTATCTTCGAGGAATTTTGTTACAGGTGCGAAGTTTGTTTTATTCAGGTCTACGGATTCTCTTGGGAGTTCCTCGGTTTCCGGGGCTCCTCCCTCGTCAAAAAGCAGATCAAAAGACGGCCCGTCATTTTCTTCCATGCCGAAAAGATCGGCAATTTCGGGGTCTACCTCGCCGGAGAAGACGTCATCTTTTTTTATCTGATAATCATCCATTATTATTTTTGGAGGTGAGGGGAATCGAACCCCTGACCTCGTGAATGCCATTCACGCGCTCTAGCCAACTGAGCTACACCCCCGATGATTCGTAATATACCGGAACGGTCCGCAGCTGTCAAGCATGTGGCGTAATTCTTGCCCAATAATAAAATTATATTGCTGAATAATTCTTATTCGATAAAGACAGGTTTGCACAGCCGGAATATATTCCGCTCTTCGAATATACCGGCATTTGAAAAGAGTTCTCTTAGTCCGCTGTTGAGCTGCAGGTAAACCTCTTCGGTGATGTCAAAATTATCCGGCGGAGTATATTTGGTTCCAAGGTGAAAGATTGAATTGATTGAATCAGAGATGATTGTTCCGGTATCACCGCGTGCATGCCATTTTGTTGTTCCAAGGTGCATCGAAGCCCTTATATTCACCGGTGCGTGAAGATGGAAGTCTTCTATGCTAATCAGCACCCTGTTAAGCATCAGTTTAACCGCCATGATAACCGGGGTGCATGTTTTACCGGTGAACGGGAAAAGAATCAGTCCGCCGTATTCGTTCCAGATCCAGAGCCGACCGTTTAGTTCGGCTGCGTAGCGTTCAGCAACCGCCTGGAATGTCTGCTTAATCTGGTTCAGATGAACATTTCCGGATTTCTTTTTCCACTCCTGCGGTATCTGTACCTCGGTATACATCATGTAAAATGAATATTCCTTCCCGGCTTTAATGCCGTCCCAGCCGTTTTCCGGGATTATATACCGGCTGCTGTCCGCTTGCGGGGTTTCCGGGCATCCTTCGGGAAGCGGACCGGATGCTGTTTCTGAACTGCCGGGGTTTTCACTGTAGAGCCAGTCTTCGAATTTACTGATTCGGGCCGGTTTGATCCCCTCTTTAAGCACGCCGGAGCCGAAATAGTCACAGAAGTTCATAAGCAGTTCAGCCGGATCGTTTATCTCGTTCTTCCTGTCTGCAACTGCCCGCAGGAAGTCATCTTTTTTCAGAATGTATTTCAGGTCTTTCGCCTTGTCGGAATCTGGGACCGAGGCGTAGTCCAGAACATACAGGCTGTTCTCGTCAGGATTCCGCATCTCTTTTCTAAGTGCCGAACAGGGAAGCGCTGATATTTCCCATTTGGACGATTTTG
>QKCC01000307.1 GCA_003245835.1 Spirochaetales bacterium
GGTAAACTTCCGTCCACATTGGTTTGAGTACAAATTTCAGCTCATACCACTGATCCTGATTAATTGTCATATCTGCAAGATGCCTGTCCAGCTCTGTGCCGTCTATTACCGTGAAGTAATCGATTCCGCCGGAACTCAGCATAATATTGATCCGTTCATCAGCAGAACGGTACAGAAGGTTGAAATGGCCCATGGGATGCTGGGTGTTGAAGTACTCACCGAATTTCACCTTGAACGAAACACCCGAGTTTACTGTTATTTCGCGGGTATAACGCGCCTGAGCACCGGCATCAAAACCACTGTATACGGTTGAACGCAGGTGAAGAACCCCGTCGCTGATCTCCGAAATGTCGCTTGTTTCACTTTCGGTATCAAAAATAAAATCTCCGCTGTCGCTCGAAAAATCGGTATAATACGAGTCACTGAAGATACTATCTAAAAAATCGCATGAATATAAACAAATTACGGGCATCAGAATAATTAAAAAAATCTTTTTCATCACTAACCCGTATTATCAGATACATAACAAATTTTTTCAATTATTTATTTATGCCGGGCCGGGTATTAGAGAGTCAGATATAAAACCTGCTCGAAAACCTGTTATAATATCACCAGTTATACCAAAACCACGGAGCGGCCGATGAGCGAAGAAAAATATAAAAGACCAAGCTGGGATGAATACTTCATGGAGGTGGCGAACGCTATTTCAAAACGGGCAACCTGCGACCGCGGCCGCAGCGGCTGTGTAATTGCCAAGGATCGCCAGATCCTGGTAACCGGCTATGTAGGTTCACCAAAAGGATTGCCGCACTGTGATGATGTCGGCCACCAGATGAAAAAAATGATGCATGAAGACGGATCTGTCACCCAGCACTGCGTCAGGACCGTGCACGCGGAACAGAATGCAATCTGCCAGGCTGCAAGAAAGGGTATCAGCATCGAAGGTGCGACCCTTTACTGCAGGATGACCCCATGCAGAACATGCGCGATGCTGATAATCAACTGCGGAATCTCCAGGGTTGTTTGCGAGAAAAAGTACCATGCCGGAGAGGAGTCTGAAAAAATGTTCGCATCGGTAGGAATCAAACTCGAATATGTCGAGGAAGAAGTTCTGAAATATTCCGATCAGTAGTCAGCCGGCAGCTGCTGCGCCGGCATTTAAAACCTGTTGCCGGAACACAGATTATTTCTGCGGAAGCTTAATCTTTCTGTTTTCCGGTTTGCGGGCAGATCTGAAAAGAATTGCGGTATTGCCTATTACCCTGATAAGCTGAGCGTCTGAAGCTTCGGCAAGCTTTCTTGAAAGCTCGTCCCGGCTTTCCTTATAGTCAACAAATTTAACTTTGATTAGTTCATGCTGTTCCAGCATTTCATCCGTCTGCTTTACAAGCGCTTCAGTCATGCCTTTTGCTCCGAGCATAACCGAAGGATTTATATCGTGAGAAAGCTTTGTAAGATAACTTCTCTGAAAACCTTTTAATTCCATGGTTCCTTCTCCATAAGGGGTATTACTATCCAGTTAGCGGGGTCAGCCATATCGGCGGCGATCATTCCGATTCCGACATCGTCTGTGGTTTCCGCTACCAGAAACATTTTTCCGTTTACATCGATCCTGGCACCGACGCCTTCCGTATCGACGGCGGCCATTGCGTGGCTGTACGCTGATGAAACCATCAGCGCTGAATCAATACCATAATGATTTAGCAGAATAATGTAAAGCAGGGCGCGGCTGTCACAGTCGCCTTCCTGAAACGCCGCTGCAGTCAGCGGGCTTACAAGATCCGACCCTCCTGTTCTTACGTAGGTGAATCCCTGCACCCACTCGAGCAGTTTTAAAGGGGCAGACTGTACCGATTCATTGCGTGACCGCCGGTTCTCAATTGAACTTCCGAAAGGCAGCCATGAACTGCTGCCCGGTTCAGCGGCGTCATCGTCCGCATTTTTCCCGCTGCTCTTAATAATCCGCTCTTTCAATATGGCTGCCGGATAATCCAGTCTTGAAAAATTGTCACGGTAGATCATCCGGTAATAACGTTTCCACGCTTCAGTGCCTGCATCAGTATTCACTTTATAATCTGCAAGAATTGCTGATTCCCGCTCAATCAGCAGCTGAGAGGCCTCTATTTCGTTTTTATCGACAGACCACTTCAGCGGAACATCTTCAAAAACTGTTTCAGCAGACTGTTTCACCGGGCTGCCGAAAGACTCAAGATAATACCTGCTTACAGGTCCCGGGTTCAGCATCATAACCGGCGACAGCGCGAATGAATCGAGCGCGGACAGAATATAGTCCCGTAATACATCGAAAGAATCCGCGGTTGTGAACGACAGGACTGTCAAATCAAAATCCTCACCGTCCACAAAAAGTCCGTAACCGGAATAGTCGAAACCGCCCGTGCTGAAATCAACTACCCCGAATGCAGCTTCACGCCCGTAATAATCGAAGATGTCGCCTTCACCCGCTGCCTGGATTTTCTGCATGATTCCGTCATAAAGCTCATCTATTGAACCGTATTCACTTCCGGGCCAGACTTTAATCTGAAGGAATGCGTTTCCGGTAAAATCAGTGAATGTCCATTTTGAATCCGATAGATCGAGCACCTGCCATCCGACAGGCGGTTCAACAACAAAACCGGTATCCTCTATGTAAAAAACCTCGCCGAATGCGGAGGCGGGCATCAGAAGCGCAAACGCGCAGAAAACAGTGATTAAAATTCTTCTGATGCCGTTCTTCACTTTAATCCACCTTGAACCTTTTTATCTTTTTCGTTGAAGACATTTCCATCTCTGAAGTAAGCAGAGTAATTTTGGATATTCTCTTGTACGGCAGCATGGTCCTGTTTACCTCGTTGATAATTTCCTGAAGGCGCTGCTGAAGCTCTTCTACGGACTTTCCCTTTGAAAATTCCTCCGACGGATAGATGCAGGCTTCAATACCTTCAGTTTTCATCTTTACGTCAGCCATATAACCCCTGACGAGGATCTGCTCTATTTCATCATAGAGCTGAAAATGATCTTCGATCTCTTCCGGAAAAACGTTCTTTCCGCCTTCGGTAACAATCATGTTCTTTTTTCTTCCGGTAAGGTAAACATAGCCGTCAGCATCAATATACCCGGAGTCGCCTGTCAGCAGCCATCCGTCTTCGGTAAAAGAAGCAGCGGTTGCAGCTTCGTTTTTATAATAACCCTTCATAATATTCGGCCCGCGGGCAATCAGCTCGCCGTTGCCGTCTTCGTCGGGATCAATGACCTTCATTTCAACCCGCGGAATTATTTTACCGACGGAGCTTTCCCGGTACGCGTAGATGGGGTTCAAGGTCAGTCCGGGTGCCGCCTCGGTCAAACCGTAGCCTACCACAAAGTCTATACCGAACTGGTTGAAATATCTGAAGGTCTCGGCCGGCAGGGGGCCGCCGCCGCATATGCAGATTCGGTTTGTATCGAGCGAAACCTTGGCTAAAATACCGCCGAACAGCTTTTTGCCTATGTTTATGTTGAAAAGTTTTTTTATAAGTCCGCTGAAGCCCATCAGAACCCGGATTACGGCGTAGACCGCAATTCCCTTCTCTCTGATTCCGTTCATCAATCCCTTGATAATCTTGTTGTACAGCATAGGAATTCCGAGGAACATCGTAACCTTTGCTTCTTTCAGGTCCTTGAAAATTTGCTTCACCACAATCTTCTTCGCAAATACAAGTTCAGCCCCTACGGATATTGCCTCGATAAAAACCGCAAGCATTGTATAGGAATGGTGAATCGGAAGAAGAGCATAAAAAACATCCTCAGCGTAGATGTTCATATTTCCCTGAAACAGAAAACAGTCTGATACGAAATTTTTATGAGTCAGCATCGCACCCTTCGGATCCCCAGTCGTGCCTGAGGTGAACAGAATTGCCGCAATGTCATCCTCAACGGCATTTTCACTTTCGATCACTTCGCTGAAATCGATGTCGAGTATGTATCCCGGTTTCGACGGGGCAAGCGATATCTTCTGAAGTTTGCCTTTATGAGCCTTGGGGTTCAGATCGTCAAACCTCTCTTCATCCGAAAAGAGAATATTTACATCCGCGAACTCAAGCAGCCGCGAAATATCATCGGTTTTGAGTGAGTAGTCGACAGGAACAACAACCCCTCCGGCATTAAGGATAGACAGGTAGGCGATTGCCCATTCAGGTGAATTTTTCCCCGTCAGACCGACATGGTCGCCTTTCTTCAGCCCTATGTTCAGAAGGTAGTTTGAAATTTTATTTATTCTTTCCCATGCTTCACTGTACGTGAATTTCATCTCTGCAGGATCGTAACAGGTAAAGCACCTGCGTTCGGGATAACGCATTACTGAAATCCGGAACAGCTCAGGCAGGGTCGGGAATTCCCCGGTAAAAACTTCGCCCCTCCATGGTTCAAGATGAATCCACGGATTAGGTATATCTTTTGTTTTGGCCATATTTTATCTCCAATATTTGTTCTGGTTATAGAATATAGCATTATTTGTGAGGCTTTGGAATCTCCCGATCTGTTTTCCCGAGCGGCAGCCTACCTGTTCAGAAACGGGTTGCTGGCTTTCTCAGCCCCTATTGTCGTCGAACCGCCGTGTCCGCAGAACACCTTTGTTTCATCAGGAAGAATAAGCAGCTTCTTTTCGATTGATTCAAACAGGTGCTTTCCGTTTGAAGTCGGAAAATCATACCTCCCGATCGAACCCTGAAAAAGTGTGTCGCCTGCAAAGAGAACGGCTGATTCCGGCTGGTACAAACATATTCCGCCCGGACTGTGCCCCGGCGTACTGATGACTGTAAACTCAAATCCTTCAAAATCGAAAACCTGGCCGTCTGATAGTACAATATCGGCTGCATCAGCGGTAATTTTCATTCCGGCCGATGCCGACAGGTTCTTTGAAGGGTCCTCGAGGAATGCCGCTTCGGCTTCGGAAACCGCTGTTTTTACGCCGGGAAAGGCTTTCTTGATTTCGGAAGTTCCTGCAATATGGTCCAGGTGGGCGTGCGTGTAAAACAGCATCGCCGGCTTAAAGCTCTTTTGTTTAATCCAGTCAATCATCCGTTCAGGTTCAAAACCGGCATCAATTATCCAGCAGGTATCTTTCCCTTCGGTGCTGATAACAAAAGAATTTGTCTGCCACATTCCCAGGCAGAATGTCTGTACATCAATGTTTGCCATTTTTTATCCTATCCCATTAATCCCCGCGATACAGCGGTTTTCATAATATTCATAATCAGATCATCCGAAAGTTCAAGCGCGTAATCATTAACGCCTTCGCTTATATACATGAGCTCATCATCAGTCAGCCCGGGACTGCCCTCTTCAGACTCATCCTCGGCAAGATCGATTACAGCCGCGAGTTTTACGGCGGATTCCGTCCTGTATTCCATACTGTCTTCGCTGTCAGGATAAAACAGGTTGAAAATATCCCAGCGAAGATCATCAGGAAAATCCCTCATAAAATCGAAAAACAAATTGCGAAGAGCCCCTGCCCCTATCATATCATTTGATGAGCGTTTACGGGCCTGGCGAAGAAATTCATCAGAAACGGCCATTATTATCCTCCGAATACAATATCTGCAACTTTACCAAGTTTATCAATAATAAAATCAGGTTTTGCCGTGCAGTTTTCCGGCAGCGGCATTTTTGCCGGGTTAAACCAGCAGCTCGGAATACCCGCTGCGGCGGCCCCCGCAATATCGGATGTAAGGCTGTCGCCTATCATGAGTATTTCAGACCTGTTTTCAATACCTGCTTTCTCAAGAAATATCTCAAAAATAGCAGGATCTGGTTTGGCAGCGCCTACTTCATCCGAAATAACCAGCGGATCGAATAGATCGGCGAAAGGAGAATAACCGATCCTTGATCTCTGCACATCGGAAATCCCGTTTGTGACGGCCCCGATTCTGAAAACATCTCGCAGCCCGGACAGCAGAGCTTCGGCCCCGTCTACAAGGAATACTCCCCTGCCGAGATTTCCCAGGTAAACCCTGCTGACTTCCGCCGCATTCCATTCGATACCATGTACCTGCCCGAACTTTTCAAACCTGAAAACCCGCAGCTGTTCGGAGCTTATTTCGCCCTTCTCGAGCTGCTGCCAGAACCGCTCGTTTATTTCACGGTATGAGAGCTTCAGTTTTTCAGTTACAGACAGATTGAAATATTCAAACGTAAGTTTCAGGGCATTATTTTCAGCTGCATTATAATCAAAAATCGTGTTGTCCAGATCAAAAATCAGGAGCCGGTACTTCATTATGTAATCCTGTATTGAATTGTATACTTACTTTAGTATATTATCGCGGATAATGGAAGAACTCAAAAAGAACAAAACCTTTTTACTCAATACAGCAGGAATATCGACAGTCGAATTTTTCTGGGGCGTAGGATTGCCGATAGTAATGGAATCAACCTTTCTGCAGCTGTTTCTGAAACAGCTTGGCGCTACCAATCTTGCAGTCGGGCTGGTTCCGACATTTTTTTTCATCGGGCAGGCTCTTCTTGGTGTAATTTCCGCCTACAGTACAAGAAATATTGAGCGGCAGAAAACCGCGGTACTGCTCTTCCATCTCGTCCCTGCGGTAACAATTATGGGATTCGGAATTTATCTCTACGCAGCCGGCACCTTTCTGCCGTCAACGGTTGTTGTATTTTTTACCGTCTACATGATTTTCAACGCGGGTATCGGAATGCTGCTGCCCGTCTGGCAGAACTACATTGTAAAACTTTTTTCACCAGAAAAAATACTTCGCGCGTTTTCAGTAATGATGATTGCGCAGTCTGCCGGAAGACTCATAAGCAGCTTTCTGATTGCAGGCTACTTTACCAGCAGAGAAATCAACGCTCAGACATCCGCATCCCTTTTTGTTTTCTGCGGTCTGCTCTTTTTTATCGGTTCTTTCGGGTTTCTGCTGACCCACGAGGCTGAGCATGAAAAAGAGGAACATAAGTCGGGTCAGAGTTTATTTACTTTTTTCTTTACAGCTTTGAAGGAAGTGACAGGCAACCGCAATATACTGCTTTTTCTGTTCAGCGATATTGAGTCATATTCTGTAATCGCTGTTCTTTCATTCTATGCCGATTACGCGGTCAGACTCCATTCCGTGTCAGCTGCCGTCGCGGCAGGATTCTTCATCGGTTTGAATTATACAGGACAGATCACGGCTAATTTCCTTTTCGGAACACTCAATCTTTTTTCCATGAAAACAAAATTAATTACTGCAAGGATTTTAAGTTTCTGCGGAATTCTTCTCGCGGCAGCAGGCTTTAGCACTGCCGTGTTCCTTGCCGCAAGCTTCCTGTTGGGCTATTCCAGAGCGGTCCGCAGCCTTGTTTACGCACCGGCCATAAAGCAGCTCTCGGGGAAAAGCAATGTTACAAGCTTTTTTGCCGCAGCGCCGATTGTAATGCTGCCTGTCAGTATCGGCCTGCCGCTGCTTTGCGGAAGACTGCTGGACACACTTCCGATTGCCCAGCTTGATTCGTACCGTATTATTTTCGGCTTTCTCTCGCTTCTGTGTTTATTCAGTATTTTCTTTATTGCCAGGATCAGGTTCACCGGTACTGCCGGTTCCATTGGAACCGCCGGCTCCGGCAGTTCCGCCAGCGCCGGGAGCTGAGAACTGTCCCGGAGACGGCTGGGATTTCCATCCTGAATTACGCAGATTTATCATATCCATCAGCGGCGACCGGTTAACAACCCTTATCTTTTTGTCTTCTTTGGTCATCCGGGCTGCGCATGATTTGCAGATTACGCAGATATCGGATTTATCCTTCTGTTCATAGTACCTGAATGAATAGTCCCCCCATGCGTAATCCACCACTGCTCCGCATTTTCCGCATTCCGCACTGGCTTCGGGACGCCAGCTGTTGGACACCATAATTGTTTTTTTCATCGTCAGTTATTCTCCGTTTTTTCGGGCTGCATTCTGTCCCTGCCGACAGCCCTGTCGAGTCTGAAGGTTTCAAGCCAGACCCAGCTTCCTTCAAGTATACGATCAGCTGTCTCTGTAAAATGTTCCGAAACTTGATCAAAATCATAAAGCGCCGGCAGAGGGTCCATCCGGCCGGAATCGATCAAGCTGACAGCATCGAGCCACTCCGGCACAAATGATGAGGGTCTTTCAT
>QKCC01000040.1 GCA_003245835.1 Spirochaetales bacterium
CCTGAAGAATGCTGATTGCTTCATCGTCCCGCTCCGTTCCGAAAACAGGAAGAATTACAGCCCCGTTTGCAAAATAGAAGTTCATGTAGCTGAACGCAAGCCTTCGACCTTCGGCATAAAACGGAACAGGCTGAGGAACCCGAATCACCTCGATGTTGCGTCCTTTCGCGTCCGTGCTGTTTTCAAGAACTTCGATATTTTCTTTGAATATGCGGAAATTCGGATCTTTCGGGTCGTCACAACTCAGGTGAAGGACTTTTCCGGGCGCCGCGAAGGCTGCTACTACATCGATATGCCCGCCTGTTTCATCCTGGTCGTAACCTTCGTTTAGCCAGATCACCTTTTTCGCGCCGAGATACTGTTTAAGTACTTCAGACACTTCCGATTCGGTCTTTTCAGGATTGCGGTTGCTGTTTAAAACGGTCGCCCTCGTGCAGAGAATAGTGCCCTCGCCGTCAACATGGATAGCGCCTCCCTCGTTGAAGATCGGGGCGCGGTAACACGGGATATCAAGCTTTCTGCAGAGTTCAGCCGAAAGGTGCTGATCCCGGTCCCAATTACAGAACTCCATGTTTCCCCAGCCGTTGAACCTCCAGGCAGTTGCTGCAAGGGCGCTGTCCGGTCCGATCAGAAAGGACGGCAGCGGGTCCCTTGCCCAGGCATCATTCAGGTCCTGGGCAACCAGGTCCCGCAAAGACTGCGGGCTTCATCCAGCGAAGGTACGGGAACAAGCATGCGCACGGGTTCATATTCCGCGATTGTGCGCGCAAGCTCGGCTATCGTCTGCTTAATTTCATCATGACGGCCCCTCCAGGCAACCTCGTCCTGAGGCCAGGCCATCCAGCAGCAGCTGTGTTTCCGCCATTCCGCCGGCATGCGGAACCCGGCGGCAGCTGGTGTTATTCTTTCTTCTATTGTAAACATATCAGTAGCTCATCAGCCGGCCGTAGTTTTCAGGCCTTCGATCCCTGATCAGTCCCCATTCGGCGCGGTCCTGTTCAATTTGCTTCAGATCGAATGACGCAGTAAGGATGGCTTCCTCCGCCTTGTCTGCCTTCGCCTTGAAATCGGCCCGGGGACCGGCAATGAATGACGAACCGTAGAATGTCATTGTAACCCCGTCCTGGCTTTCGGTACCGACCCTGTTTGCTGCAGCAAGCGGAACCATATTGGCGCCCGCATGACCGCGCTGAACAGTCTGCCAGTGATCTGAAGAATCGAGTTCCGGGGATTCGGGCTCTGAACCGATTGCTGTCGGGTAAAGAAGGATTTCCGCACCCATCAGAACCATCGAGCGGGCTGCCTCCGGGAACCACTGGTCCCAGCAGATGCCGATTCCGATTTTAGCGTAGGCGGTCTCCCAGACCTTGAAACCGAGGTCGCCGGGAGAGAAATAGAATTTCTCTTCATAGCCGGGGCCCTGAGGAATATGGCTTTTGCGGTAGATTCCGAGGGTCTTTCCGTCGGCATCGATAACGGCAATTGAATTAAAATAGGCTTTCCCGCTTTTTTCAAAGAAGCTGATAGGAAGCACCACTCCTTTTTCTTTCGCGAGCGCTTCGTATTCAGCACGTCCGGGATGCTCCTCCCAGCTGAACGCCCTGGAAAATTCCCGTCCCTTCTGGGTTTTACAGAAGTAGGGACCTTCAAAGAGTTCAGAAAGAAGGACTATATCGGCGCCCTGCCCTGCTGCCTCGTTAACCTTTTCGATTGCTTTCTTTCTGTTCTGTTCAGCAGATTCTGACCATGCCATCTGTACGGCTGCTATTGTTACCATAGATATTTTCCTTTTATGAAGCTAATTCGTTTAAAGTATCGTCAAGTCTGTTCAGCATTTCGTCAAGAAGATTCATAGGAATATTAAGCGCCGGTTCGATCCTGATAACCTTTGAGTTATTCAGGGTGCCGCTCGTAAGAACGCCCCGCTTAAACAGACCGGCTGCGACTTTATAGCCGATATCACCGTCCGAGAATTCCATGCCGATCAGCATTCCTTTTCCCCGGATATTTTTGAGTACCGAAGGATACCGTTCTTTCATTTTATTGAGTATCCCCAGGGTGTAGGTACCCTTCTCCGCCGCCTGTGACGGCGTATCCTCTTCAAGCATAACCTCAATACCGGCAAGTGCAGCTGCACAAGCAATGGGGTTTCCCCCGGTAGTAGTTGTATGCATAAAAGGATTGGGCTCCATGCATGACCATATTTCAGGTGTAGAAAAGAAACCGCTGCAGGCTACAACTCCGCCGCCGAGCGCCTTTCCGAAGCACATAATATCCGGTTCAGTGTTCCAAGCATCGACGGCAAAGGTTTCGCCTACACGGCCGAAACCGGTCTGGACTTCATCGGCAATCAGAAGTACACCGTACTTGTCGCAGATTTTGCGCAGCTTCGGCCAGAAATCATCCGGCGGTACAATTGCACCCGCTTCACCCTGAACAGGTTCCGCAATTACAGCAGCGATTCCCGTTCCGACCTGAGCGGCTTTTTTAAGCTCAAGTTCAACTGCGTCGGCGTCTCCGAAGGGCGCATACTGAATATTTCCAAGAAGCGGCAGAAGCGGCTCCTTAAAAACCGATTTTCCCATGAGCGAAAGGGCCCCGGCAGTCTTGCCGTGAAAGCTGTTGAGCATAGAAATAAAGCCTGGCTTTCCCGTGTATAGCCTTGCCAGCTTCATTGCGCCTTCTACAGCCTCAGTACCGCTGTTGGCAAAAAATCCGTACTGGATCTTTCCGGGTGTAAGGTGTGCGAGTACCCGTCCGAGCTGGGCCCTTACGGGATCAAGCATTTCCTGGCTGTACTGCGGTGAACGGGTAAGCTGTGCCTGCACGTTGGCGACGACCTTCGGGTGGGCGATTCCGAGACTGTAAAGACCGAATCCTCCCAGCGCATCGATGAATTCCCGGCCCATAACATCCCTGATAATGGATCCCTGACCTGTCCATTCAGTCAGTGCAAAATCTCCGGCAATCGTGGCTGATTTTCTGTGTTCAAGAAAACCCTTGTTGATGTAGTCTGCAAAGTTCTCAGTTGTTTTGTTGACAATTTCCTTTTTTACTTCTTCAGTTAAGGCTGTTTTTCCTGTAATGATGGAGTTCATCCATTTGGCTTCTTTTAAAGCCGCCTGTTTATCTCTGCTCATTTTGGTAAATTTATCTCCTGTCTTTTTTTAAGGCAAACCTCTCACGGCCGCCCCTTGAGGGCGGACGCGTTCGAGATCATTTCTTTTTATATTTCATTTTTCAAGAACATTATACATACATTCATGAATGTATGCAATGAATATTCTGACTATCTGGTTTTTATCATCTGCCAGAGTTCAGAATAAATCTGGTTGTTTTTACCGAGGTCCTGAATGTACTGCAGTTTTTTCTGGGTCGCTTCATCCGGGTAGATAGCCGGGTTGCTGAGCGCTTCTTCATCGATCATCGGAAGAGAGGCGGCGTTTGGTGTAGCAAAGTAGATGTAGTTTGACAATCTTGCTCCGATCTCCGGTTCAAGGATGAACTGTATGAATTTGTTTGCAAGAGCGGGGTTCGGAGCTTCTGCCGGGATACAGAGGCTGTCCATCCAGATTACAGTGCCCTCTTTGGGAACAATGAAGCCGAAATCGGGACTTGCATCAACAGCAGTCATTCCGTCCCCGTTGTAGCCCATCGCGATTTCTACAGCATTCGCCATCAGCTTGTTACGGCCGCCTACATTTGCTTCAAATCCCTGAAAACCGGGCTTCTTTTTTGCCTTGATAAGCACATCCGCAGCTTCCATCAGCTGGTCCTTGTCGAGCGTGTTGATATCGTAGCCGAGGTATGCAAGAACGACACCGATCTGTTCCCTCTCAGAATCCATCAGAACAAATGGAACATTATAGGGATTTTCAAAAAGCGTGGCCCAGCTGCTGTAGTCGCCGACTGAAGTTGAGTCGTACAGCATTCCGACTGTTCCCCACTGGTAGGCAGCTGAGTACACATTGCCTTTGTCAAAAGGAGGGCTGATGAAATTTTCGCTGAGGTTTGAAACGTTTGTTACAACGCTCTTGTCCATCGGCTGAAGCAGCCCCAGTTCAATCAGGCTTACCATAATATAGTCGGACGGAACAACAAGGTCATACTGGCTTGCTCCGCCGGCCTGCAGCTTTGCAAGCATTTCTTCGTTTGATTCATAGTAGTCGATTACAACAGTACAGTCATACATCTCTTCAAAATCAGTAATGATTTCGGGGTCCATGTATTCAGTCCAGATGTACAGATGAAGCTCCTTGTTTTCCTTGGGCGCTTTCGATTCAGACTGTCCGCCGGCCATGACCTGTGATATTATCAGCACAATCATTGCCGTAACCAGGATCAGTTTTTTCATTCTATTCTCCTTTAAATTTTTCTTTTATCTTGGCAGCAGCCCTATACTGCAAGGGTTGCTGTTTTTTCCGCTCCGATAAATTTCTGCATAACCATTACAGAGGTGACGGTTATTGCCATCACCAGAGTTGAAAGCGCGTGTATTTCCGGTGTCACGCCGCGTCTTACCGACGCATAGATGAACAGAGGCAGTGTTACCGACTTAGGACCGGCTGTAAAAAAGCTGATTACAAAATCATCCAGCGACAGCGTAAACGCAAGCATCGCTCCCGCCATTATGCCGGGACCGAGCATTGGAAGCAGAACCTTCCTGAGCATGCGTCCGTAACCCGCGTACAGGTCGTATGCAGCTTCTTCGACCTCGGTCCCAATCAGCTCAAGCCTGCTGTAGACGGCAAGCGCCACAAAGGCAATCTGGAATGTAACATGGCCGACAATCATGGTAGCCAGCCCAAGGTCGAACAGCCCCGTGACTGCCCTGATCGCCCCGAACGCAATTACAAGCGCAACGGCAAAGACGATGTCCGGTGTAATTACCGGCAGGTGCATAACCATATCGAGTCCGCGCTTCAGCTTTTTCGGCCATGGATACCGGTACAAACCGATCGCGGCGGTTGTTCCGAGGATGGTTGATATTGCGGTAGAGACAACCGCAAGAATCAGCGTATTAAGCGCGACCTTGAGGATATATTCGTTATGAAACAGCTTCTGGTACCACTGCAGGGTAAATCCGCCCCAGGTAAGCCCGATTTTGGAGGCATTTACCGAGAATACGGCAATCGAGAGCATCGGTACATAGAGGAAAAGAATGCACATGACGGCCAGGAACGCAATTATTCTGCTGTTTTTATTCATTTCGAGGCTCCTTCGCGGGTCATTTCCTTCTTACGGGTAATAAAAAGTATCAGAATAGTCATTGCCATCATCGTCAGGCTCACCATCGCACCGAACGGCCAGTCGCGGCTTGTTCCGAACTGCTGCTGAATCAGGTTTCCGACAAGCATATACTTTGCGCCGCTGAGCATATCCGGAACGACAAACATTCCCATAGCCGGAATCAGTGTAAGCGTAATGCCTACAGACAATCCCGACATTGTCTGCGGAAGTATCCCGTGCCTGAATACCCTCCAGCCTCCCCCATACAGGTCGGAAATCGCCTCAAGAATGCTCCAGTCCATTTTTTCGACGGAAGCGTACAGCGGAAGCGTGACAAACGGCAGAAAGGTCGAGACCATTCCAAGGTATACTGCGAACGCACTCGGATAAAGCGCAGTTCCCCGGCTTATAAGCCCCAGAGCGGCTGCAAGTTTTGTCAGCGGCATCTGCGGGGCCAGAACAAGCAGCCATGCGTATGTTCTTATAACGAGGTTTGTCCAGAACGGAACCAGCAGAAGTGCGAGCCACATACCCCGCTTGTTTTTAGACCGGGTCGCAATAAAAATTGCCAGCGGGTAGGACATCACTACACAGAGGAAGGTGGAAACAACCGCTACAACAATACTCCTCCATATAATCAGCAGGTTATCAGCCGACCATCCGAAAAAACTGAACCCGAGCAGCCGTTTCAGGTTGGCCAGCGAAAACGTCCAGTCGACATCACCGTAGGTCCCCCTCTGGGCAAAACTCATTACTGCAAGTGACAGAAGCGGAAGGGTCAGAAATATAACAACCCAGATCAACCCGGGAGCCAAAAAGAAACTGCCCCGTGTGATTAGCTTTTTTCTGCTGTTCAGCTCACCGTTAAAAACAATATAATCCTCCGGAATCGGAGCTCCGGTTTCATTCCTATTCATACAGAACCGCCAGTGATTCCGCGGGCAGCCGCAGGTTAAGCCTGTCGCCCTTCTGAAAGGACATATTCACCGAACTTTTAACCTGAAGCCCGTTGTCCATCAGCAGCAGCTGTTCCTTGCCCCTGTAGATGGCCGTGTCGATAACGGCGGTCACAGTGTTGTCGCCGGTGCCGGTTACGATCTCAATGTGCTCGGGGCGGATTCCGACCTTGCAGCCGACAACCGGCATCTTTTGTTTTACGTTCAGCTTTCCGAGTTTCGTATCGGCAGCGAACTCTCCTGCCGGGGCAGCGTCGATAAAATTCTCCATACCCAGAAAATCTGCAACAAAGTGTGATTTCGGGGTGGAGTATACATCCCGGACATCGCCGACCTGGGCAACCAGACCGTCCTTCATAACAACCATCCGGTCCGAAACGGTAAGGGCCTCAGTCTGGTCATGGGTAACCATTAAAAAGGTTTTTCCGAGCCTCTGCTGCAGCTGCCTGAGTTCGACCTGAACCTGAATGCGCAGTTTGGCATCCAGCGCCGACATGGGTTCATCAAGAAGAAGCAGCTGAGGCTCGTTTACAAGCGCCCTCGCGAGGGCTACGCGCTGCTGCTGACCTCCGGAAAGCTGCTTGGGCATCCGGTCGCCGTAGCCGTTCAGCTGAACCATATCGAGAATCTTTTTCGCTTTTTCGACGGCCTCGGTCTTTGATATTTTTCTGGATATCATGCCGAAACAGACATTGTCCATAACGCTCATATGGGGAAAAAGCGCGTAGCTCTGAAATACTGTGTTTACATGCCTCTCTTTGGCAGGAATTCCGGTCACAGCCTGGTCATTCAGCATTATCATGCCGCGGTCAGGAAGCTCAAGCCCGGCGATTATTCTTAAGAGAGTGGTTTTTCCGCAGCCTGACGGGCCTAAAATGGTGAAAAATTCACCTGATTTTACATCTATATCAACGCCCCTGAGCGCTTCGACGTCACCGAATTTTTTATGGAGTGCAAATCCTTTAAGACTCATTAAGTACACCTTCTGTCATTTCTTGAACTATCTGATGCAAAAGCTGTACCAACAATATTCTCAATTTTATTTTTTATAAAAAATGATTTCGTAATTCTTTTCCCGGCAAGTAATTATTTTTTTAAATTATACATACACCCTTGAATGTATATAAAATCAGAGAAACTACATTTATGTAAGAAAAAAAATATTTTCCTACAATTATGTAAGTATTTCAGGTTTCAGAAGGTTGAACAGCTCATCGAGAAGCGCAGAAACAGTACCGACATCCGAGAACATTGATTCATCTATTCCCCAGCTGTCGAGGATTCCGTCAATAAAGGTGAAAAGAATGATGGAGAATGTGTGACAGTTAATATTTCGGCCGATTTCACCTTTTTGCTGCAAATCCTGAAGCGCATGCTCGTACGCATTGAGCATTGCATTCTGTTTTCTTTTCTCATTCTCCAGAATAAGGTTCATTTCTTCAATGTATTCGGTCCGGGAATACATAATCTGGATAAACTGGTGGAACTGGCGGTCGTTTTCAAATGTATAGAAGAAACGGCAGAGGGCATCTTTAAATTCGGCAAGATCCTTGTATGTCCGCTCTGCATAATCCTCGGGGCGGACATGAAACCGTGCGGTAAGATTGTCGTAAAGAGTGAAGTAAAGCTCGTACTTGTCTTTAAAATGCCAGTAAACAGCGCCGCGTGTTACCCCGGCTTCAGCAGCGACCTCGGCAAGCGTGGTCCGGGTCACTCCCCTGCGGTAAAAAACCTCGAGGGCAGCATCGAGTATTGATTGCCTTGTTTTTTCCGCATCCTCTTTGGTTCTGCGCATATAGCAGGTATAAACTAATAGGGAAAGTTGCACAAGACTTTGATTCTAATTTAAGGATAATCAGATTACAATTTAAATAGACGGCAGTTGGTGCCGGAGGAGATTATATGTGTTCAGTAAAAAAAACGTTTTTTCTTTCATCAGTAGTGATAGCCCTCCTTTTAATAACTGCATCCTGTACCACCGCGCATAAAACGGGAATTACATATTCCGGCGGC
>QKCC01000261.1 GCA_003245835.1 Spirochaetales bacterium
AACCGGGTTTTTTGTCTGAACAACTTCTACCTCAATAATGAAGCTCTTGCCGGTTACCTCTTTAATTGTATCGGCAATAAGTTTTCTGTCATTCTTTACAACAGTGGCCTGGAAGCCGTTTTCGAATGAGAAGTTAATAGTATCCTCGCTCTGCCGCCAGCCTACCGCCTGTTCGATTGATGCAGCAAGGGTAAGTTTCTTTTTTCTTATAGCGGAAAGAACCGCTTCACGCTGATCGGCGGTCAGGCCCGACGGAGACACAGCCGGAGTCCTTTTTTCGGGTTCTGACTCGAACTCCGAATCAAACCCCTTTTCCGGAGGTGCAGTCTCCGCATAGGGTTTCGGTGCGACTTGTCCGCCAGCAGGTGCGGCTGACATGGCAGCAGGGGCTGCGGATGCAGCTGCGGGTGCAACTGAACCTGATGCTATTTCTTTTTTTAAGGCTTCAAGTTTATCAGATATCTCGGCCGGTGTAATCCACGCGGTCAGATCAGGCAGCAGTTCCAGTTCAAAACGCGGATTTATCGAATAGCGGACATCCCGGTGAAACCCGAAAACAATATCCAGGGCACGTTCTATCTGAGCTTTTGTGAATGCACCTGTAGTTTTATCCGAATACCTTGAACGCGCATAACCGAGAAGAGACTCTTTTTCTATACCACAGGAGATGAAAAGAAGGCTGCGGAAATACTCGGCAAGATCAACCGCAAACTGTTCAATCGAGACACCGCCGGCCATAATCCCGGAACTCAGTTCAATTACTTTCGCAGAATCGCGTTCAGTCATGGCCTCGACTATGGCGTTCATACTGTCCAGACCCACCAGACCAAGTTTCTGTCGAATCTTTTCAAGGGTTATATGACCATCGGAAAAAGCCGTAACCTGATCAAAGAGCGTGTATCCGTCGCGCATTGAACCGGTTGACTCCTTTGCTATCCAGAAAAGCGCATCGTCTTCGGCTTCAATCTGCAGTTCTTCAGCTGCTATTTGAAGGCTCTCTTTTATTTCTTCAAGCGAGATCAGCCTGAAATTGAACTGTTGGCAGCGGCTTCGTATCGTAGCAGGGACTTTGTGGATCTCTGTCGTTGCAAAAATAAATATAACATAAGGCGGCGGTTCTTCGATTGTTTTAAGAAGAGCGTTGAATGCCGACGTCGAAAGCATATGAACTTCGTCAATTATATAAACCTTGTATCGGCAGACATTCGGAGCAAACAGAACTTCATCCTTGATTTCACGGATGTCATTGACAGAAGTATTTGAGGCTCCGTCTATTTCAATGACATCGAGCGCGTTTCCCCTGGAAATCTCGAGACAGGAACTGCATTTTCCGCATGGGGTCGGGGTCGGGCCTTCTTCACAGTTTACTGCCCGTGCAAGAATCCTGGCTGCAGATGTTTTACCGACTCCGCGCGGACCGGAAAAAAGGTATGCGTGTGCAATCCGGCCTGCTTTAATTGAGTTTTTCAGGGTTGATACGACGAATTCCTGGCCGATAAGATCTTCAAATATACCGGGGCGACGTCTCGTTGCGGTTACTTCATATGCCATATGCAGGAATTGTACATGATAATCGGGTTGCTATCAATGTGGTTGTTTCAGATAAATCGGATTTACCTTGCCGACTTCTGTTTTGTCGCCGCGGCGAGACCCTGCCAGGATGCAAATAAACCATGCTTCAGTCGGGTTGAATACACTTGATACTGACAGCGTTGAAAGAACAGTATTCAGTGCCATGAGAAAAAATTGAGGTCTTCCGACCAATTTCTGTCGGTGACGATGCTCTCATTTGCACACAAAAAACGCCGCCAAGCTATCTGCGGCTCAGCAAAACAACACTGACCGCTGCTTCCTTCCGGACCTGACGGAGTTGGGTGATGCCTGCTAGCACAGGGCCTGGCGGCGAAAAAACGGAGAGAGGGGGATTTGAACCCCCGGTACCTTTCGATACACACGCTTTCCAAGCGTGCGCCTTCGACCGCTCGGCCATCTCTCCATGATGCTTCATGATAAAAATACATTGTTAAATAACTATATCGGAGAGACAGGGATTCGCCTGCCGTCACAAACTTCGTGTTTGCTCCCGCAGTCCGCCTCCTTCGCTGGCGCTCGACTTCGTGTCGAGCTCTCCTCGCCGGCTCGGCGCTCATCCGGTTCGAATCCCGAATGAATCGCATAAGACATTAATTAACCTTAATGACTAATCTAAAAAAGATCGGAGAGACAGGGATTCGAACCCTGGGTACAGCAAGCTGCACAACGGCTTTCGAGGCCGCCCGATTCAACCACTCTCGCATCTCTCCAGAGCGAAAAAAAAAGTATACCCAAGAGGACTCGAACCTCCGACCTTTAGGTCCGCAACCTAGCGCTCTATCCAACTGAGCTATGGGTACACGAAAACCAAAAAGAAATCAGTGATTTCTTTTTGGTTTTAAGGAGTTTCCAATTAAATTAAAAACTCCAATATTAAAACTGCTTACGCAGAAAAAAAACGGAGAGGGAGGGATTCGAACCCTCGGTACCGTTACCAGCACAACTCCTTAGCAGGGAGCCCGATTCAACCACTCTCGCACCTCTCCGGTTAAAACCAATAATAAAATCCGGAGAAGGTGGGATTCGTCTTACAGCTGCGCACTTCCTGTGCTCCGCTTCCAGACCGCCTCAATCGCTGGCGCTCGACTTCCTGTCGAGCTTACCTCGTCGACTCGGCGCTTATTCGGATCGAATCCCGCTTCAACCGTTATTTGCATTATACTATCTTTTTAGATTCATAATGCATTTTATATTTCGGAGAAGGTGGGATTCGAACCCACGGAACCTTTCGGCTCAACGGTTTTCAAGACCGCCTCCTTCGACCGCTCGGACACCTCTCCATCATGATAATAATTATCAGTGGACTTAATATATTTATCAGTCCGTGTTTTGTCAATAGAACGTGCCCGACAGTTCTGAATTTGACAAAATTATTAAAGTAATATTTACCTCTATTCCGGTTTCATTATCTCATACAGACGGTCAAGGTCTTCCATTGAAAAATATGAAATCTCTATTTTACCTTTCTGGAGGGTACCGGAGATGTTTACTTTCGTTCCAAATATATCGATAAGTTTTTCCTGAATACTTTTTAAATCGGGATCTATTTCTCTTTCAGTTGAACCGCTTTCCGAATGACGGCCCGGCACGGAAACTTTCTGTGCGGAACCCGCAGCGAATGCCTCTGCTTCCCGAACAGAAAGACCATAGGTGATAATACGCTTATGAAGATCTTCCATCTGTTCTTCTGTATCTAGTGACAAAATTGCTCTTGCGTGGCCGGCCGATATTGCACCTTTTGCGAGTGTCGTCTGAATGTTATCGGGAAGCTTAAGCAGCCTTAGGCTGTTGGCTACGGTTGATCTGTTTTTGCCGACCTTGGAAGCAACCTCTTCCTGGTTCAGGTTCCCGCGCTCCATAAGATCACGGTAGGCCTGGGCTTCTTCAATCGGGTTAAGATCTTCTCTCTGAATATTTTCAATAAGGGCTATTTCGAGTTTTTCATTCTCGGAAAAATCCTTAACAATTACCGGGACTTCTTTCAGGCCTGCAAGCTTTGATGCCCGAAACCTTCTTTCTCCGGCTATTATCATGTAATTGCCGCCGTTTTTCGCGACAATAATCGGCTGGATTATCCCCTTTTCTTCAATCGAAGCAGCAAGTTCCTTCAGGCTCGCCTGATCGAAACTTTTACGCGGCTGCTCGGGATTTCCGGATATTTTATCAACCGGAATATTAATTACCCGGTTTTCACCGTTATCTTCTTCACTATCCTGAGAAGCTATCAGGGCACTCATGCCCTTTCCAAGGGCCGGACGTTTAGACACGTTTCAGAACCTCCTGTGCAAGACGTTCATAGCTGCGGGCACCGATACAGGTTTTATCATATAAATTGACGGGAATACCGTGAGACGGCGCCTCGGAAAGGCGTATGTTTCTGGGAATAATTGTTCTGAAAACCTTGTCCTTAAAATAGCCGGATACTTCCTGAACAACCTCATTTGCCAGTCGAGTTCGTGAATCGTACATGGTGAACAGGATTCCGTCTATTTTGAGATCTCTGTTCAGTTCTTTCTGAACCGATTTTACAGTCTGCAGCAGAAGACTCAGCCCCTCAAGAGCGAAGTATTCGCACTGCAGCGGGATTATTACAGAATCAGCTGCAGTCAATCCGTTCAGTGTCAAAACACCTAGCGAAGGCGGACAATCAATAAAAACATAATCGTAATTGCTCTTAATTTCCTCTATGCTCTTTTTCAGGTAATATTCCCGATCCTCGAGGTTTATTAATTCAACATTAGCACCGGCAAGATTTATGTTTGATGAAAGTATTTCCATACCCTTCATCGCACTCTTTTGAAGACAGTCCTTTGCCTCAGTTTTTCCGACAATCACTTCGTAAATACCGGGTTTATCACGATCTGCACCGACACAGCTGGAAAGATTCCCCTGCGGATCGAAATCTATAAGCAGGACTTTTTTTCCGGCCTCGGCTATATATGCACCGAGATTAGCCGCAGTTGTAGTTTTGCCTACGCCGCCTTTCTGATTCGCGAAGACTACAGTTTTTCCATCCATAACCGACATATTATACCGAAATGAAAAAATGTGTAAGGGGCTTTTTATGAATGTTGACGATTGCTGTTTAGATTAGTAATATATATCAGATGTCTTATTAGGAGAATAATATGAGAGAAGCTGTGTCAGCGGCATTAGACGACGTCAGACCTTCGCTTCAGGCGGACGGCGGCGATATCGAACTTGTCGATGTTTCAGAAGACGGTGTAGTTTCCGTCCAGTTAAAGGGAGCCTGTAACGGTTGTCCGATGTCAAAAATGACCCTTAAACAGGGTGTTGAGCGGTATTTGAAAGAACAAGTACCGGGAGTTACCGAGGTTGTTGAAGCCTAAATTAAAGAGCAATCTGATTATTCAGACTGCTCTTTTTTTTTATTCATTGAAAATCTCAGGAACAGCTGTATAATCTTAAGAAACAGCTGTATTTTATCAATAAAAGTTAATTTTTTGATAAATTCAGCCGTAAATGTATTAGAACTATATAAAATTCTGTAAATTGGGGAAATAAGTGAGTTCCGGAAATGACAGCTTCATACAATTAATTAAAAACATCCCAAAGGCAGAAATCCACCTTCATCTTGAAGGTCTGATTAGCGTCGATACTATTTGGAAACTCATTCAGGAAAACAAGCTTAGTTTTGAGGGCAGTGATTCAAAGGAAAACCTTAAAAAGCGTTTTGCTGTTCGAAGTCTCGATGAATTCATTGATCTTTTTATAAACGTTATTCAGGCAAGTTTTCTGAAAGAGCAGGATATTGAACATCTTATCAATGATGCCCAGGAATACCTTAAGAGAAACAATATTGTTTATGCCGAAATATTTTTCGCACCGTCAAAATTTATTCAGAGCGGTTTCTCTTACTCCCATATGGCTGACATTCTCCAGGCAGGTGCAGAAAAAATAAAAGAAGAATCCGGAATTACAATTAAATTTTTAATAGATGTTTCACGTACGTTCGGCCCTGAAAATGCTGACAATAATCTTTCGCAGGTTCTTGATAACCCGCGCGAAAGCATTATCGGAATCGGTCTCGGCGGATCCGAAAGTTCAGGCCCGGCAAAAGATTATGAAAAGGTTTTCAACAGGGCAATAAAAAACAACCTCAAAGTTGTAGCCCATGCCGGTGAAGATGTAGGTCCTGAATCCATCTGGGACACTATAAACTACCTGAAAGCAGAAAGAATCGGCCACGGCATAAGTGCGATTGAAGACAACAAATTGATGGATAAACTGAAAGAAAACCAGATTCCGCTCGAAATATGCCCAACCAGTAACCTGTTCACCAGAAAATATGTGTCTGAAATCGATAAGCATCCCATCAGGGATTTCTATAATCATGGTATGTACGTAACTGTAAACTCTGATGATCCGACTCTTTTCGGTTCAGAACTTACTGAGGAATACATACTTTTATACGAAAATAAAATTTTCAATGAAGATGAGATAATCAACATCATGAAGAATACATTATTTGCCTGTTATATTTCAGATAAACAGAAAAAAGAAATATGGAAGGATGCCGAAAAGGTAATTAATAAGTTCAAATCAAGTTAGTGTAAAAGTAATTTCAGAAACCCTGAGTTTATAGAGGCTGAACTTTCAAAAATGTTCAGCCTTTTTTTATCGAAATCCATTATTGCTCTATTCAGTACAGGTTCATAAGCAACGGCACTGTAAAATGTTTCACGTGAAACAAAGTGAATACGGCAAAAAAAAGCTGATTGTTTCACGTGAAACAATCAGCCTGAAATTATACAAAAGCTGCAGTTATTCGTTATCTTCCGCTTCCATTATTACACGGGCGACTCCGATTACAGAATCCGGTTTATTTATATTTACTACTCTCACACCCTGGGCATTTTTTCCCATTACGGAAATATTCTTCAGTGCAAGCTTCAGTGTATTTCCCTGCGAGGTGATACAAACAAGCTCATCTGCCTCTTTCACAGCAAGAACACCGATAAGTTCTCCTGTCCGCTCGGTGACTTTGTAAGCCTTCTGTCCGCGCGTTCCTCTTCCATGGGGACTGAACTGTTCATAATTTGTCCGTTTTCCGTAACCGTACTCACTGATAACAAACATCATCTCGCCTTCCTTGACGCTCAGAAAACCTGCAAGTTCATCATCTCCGTTAAGTTTTATTCCGGTTACACCGCGTGTTGCCCTTCCCATTGTTCTGACGGCGTCCTCATGGAAGCGAAGCGCGTTCCCCCGCTTTGTAACCAGAAAAACATCGTTATTACCGGATGTAAGTACCGCATCTACAAGTGCATCACCGGCATCGAGTTTGACAGCAATGATACCTCTGGTTTTTGCATTCGAGAATTCAGATGTTCTGACCTTTTTTACAATGCCGTTTCTGGTTCCCATAAAGATATACTGATTGTCTGAGAATTCCTTCAAAGACACAATTGCCTTAATTTCCTCATCCGGAGAGATGGAAAGCAGGGCCTTTATCTGGGTTCCGCGGGCAATCCGTGTTCCTTCAGGAATCTCGTGAATCTTCATCCAGTATGATTTACCCGTGCTTGTAATAAACATGATGTAATCATGGGTTGAACCTATAAAAAGATGTTCAATAAAATCGTCGTTCTTCAGGTTTGCGGAAGAGGATCCCTTTCCGCCCCGGCCCTGGTTTTTGTATGCTGTTACCGGCAGCCGCTTGATGAATCCCTTGCCGGAAATAAGGACAACCATGTCCTCTTCCTTGATCATGTCTTCAACATCGATTTTTTCAGCTTCTTCGAGAACAATTTCTGTTGAACGGCTGTTTCCGTATCTTTCTGACAGCTCAGCAGTCTCATCCTTGATAACCCCGAGAATCTTCTGTCCGTCTGCAAGCAGTCCTTCAAGATATTCTATCTGAGCCCTGAGTTCGGCTAGTTCATCGAGGATCTTCTGTGTTTCGAGGCTTGTGAGCTTTTGAAGCCTCATATCGAGGATTGCCTGGGCCTGCTGCTCGGAAAGATCGAACGTTTCGCGAAGTCTTGTTCTGGCAATATCAACCGTTTTGGAACTCTTGATTATTGCAATTACTTCGTCAATATTATCAAGAGCTATTTTTAAACCAAGCAGAATGTGCTCGCGTTCTTTCGCTTTTTTAAGATCAAACTCGGTTCTTCGGGTTACAACCTCTCGCCTGTGTTCAACAAAATAATGAATCTGATCCTTCAATGTAAGTAGCTTCGGTCTTCCGTCTACAAGCGCAAGAGCGTTTATATTGAAGTTCTGCTGAAGCTGGGTGTTCATGAAAAGCTTGTTCAGAACCACCCTTGGAATGGCGCCGCGTTTAAGCTCTATTACTATTCGTATTCCGTCCCGGTCTGATTCATCCCTCAGATCGGAAATACCCTGAAGCTTCTTTTCAGCAACCAGTTCAGCGATTCTTGTTATCAGCGTTACCTTGTTTACCGCGTAGGGAATCTCGGTAACAATTATTATATCCTTGCCCTTGCTTGTAGTTTCGAGGTTACAGCGGGCGCGTATCGTAACCTTTCCGCGGCCGGTCAGGTAAGCTTTTTTAATCCCGGATTTTCCGAAGATAATACCGCCTGTCGGGAAGTCAGGGCCTGAAATGTGTTCCATCAGCCCTTCAATCGAAATATCAGGATTATCAATATATGCCCTGATTGCTGCCGAGACCTCTTCAAGGTTATGCGGAGCCATATTGGTTGCCATACCTACGGCAATACCGCTAGCACCGTTAATCAGAAGGTTCGGAATCGCAGCAGGAAGAACCAGCGGTTCAATCATGGAATCGTCATAGTTCGGGCCGAAATCAACCGTCTCTTTTTTGATGTCGTTGAGCATGTCATCGGCAATCTTCTGCAGCTTGGCCTCGGTGTAACGCATCGCAGCCGGCGGGTCTCCGTCAACAGACCCGAAGTTTCCCTGACCGTTAACCATCGGATAACGAAGAGAAAAGTCCTGCGCAAGCCGAACAAGCGCATCATAGATGGACATATCGCCATGAGGATGGTATTTTCCGAGAACGTCGCCGACTATCCTTCCGCACTTTTTAAAGGTTCTGTCAGAACGAAGACCCATCTCATACATTGCATAAAGAATTCTGCGGTGTACCGGTTTTAAACCGTCCCGTACATCCGGCAGCGCCCTGCTGACGATTACTGACATTGCATAATTCAGATAAGACGTTTTCATCTCATCTTCAATAGCAACGGGTATTACTTTTCCTGTCGTCTCCAAAATTAGACTCCACTAATATATTTATTCTAACCTACGTTAAGGCCGGGATTCTCACTTTTTACAACCATATTGATCTGTAAAATCAATATGGTTTCTTTTCACTACACATCCAGGTTGGCTACCATGAGAGCATTATCTTCGATGAACTTTCTTCTCGGTTCAACCTGTTCTCCCATCAGCGTTGTAAAGATATCGTCTGCCTCGACAGCATCTTCAAGTTTAACCTGCATGATATTTCTTGTTTCCGGATTCATCGTTGTTTCCCAAAGCTGATCCGGATTCATTTCTCCCAGCCCTTTATAGCGCTGGATATTAATCTTGTCTTCAGATGCAGGCATTTCTTTCATAAGCCGGTCTCGTTCAGCATCGTCGTATGCATACTGAATATTCTTGCCAACTGAAAGCTTGTAAAGCGGCGGCATAGCAATATATACATATCCCTTTTCAACAAGCTCGGTCATGTATCTGAAAAAGAAGGTGAGCAGAAGCGTTCGGATATGAGACCCGTCTACGTCGGCATCAGCCATGATAATGACCTTATGGTACCGGAGCTTGTTCGTATTGAACTCTGTACCCGCACCCGCACCGAGGGCTGAAATAACCGGCATAAGTTTATCGTTTGACAGAACCTTGTCGACCCTGGTTTTTTCAACATTCAGCATCTTTCCCCAAAGCGGAAGAATTGCCTGAAATTTCCGATCCCGGCCCTGCTTTGCGCTGCCGCCGGCTGAATCTCCCTCAACGATATAAACTTCGCATAGAGCCGGATCTTTTTCCGAACAGTCGGCAAGTTTTCCGGGCAGGCTGCTGCTTTCTAGAAAACTCTTTCTTCTGGTCAGTTCACGCGCTTTCCTTGCGGCGGCTCTTGCTTTTGCAGCAAGGACCGTTTTTTCCAGAATTTTTTCTACAACTTCGGGATTCATTTCGAAGTAGTCGGTTATATGCTCATTAACTATGGACTCTACAATTCCCTTCACATCTGAGTTACCAAGCTTTGTCTTCGTCTGCCCTTCAAACTGCGGATCAGGAACCTTAACAGAGATTACGGCAGTTATACCTTCCCGGACATCGTCCCCGTTCAGGTTCTCTTCAACCTTTTTTGCGAGCTTTGATTTCTTCAGAAAATCATTGAGCGACCTTGTAAGCGCTGCCTTGAACCCGGCAAGGTGTGTACCGCCTTCCCTTGTGTTTATATTATTTACAAAGGAAAAGATGTTTTCTGCATAGCCGTCGTTGTATTCAAAAGCAATCTCGACGCCGACCATATCGCGTTCAGCTTCAAGATAAATCGGTTCATTGTGAATTGCAGTCTTGTTTTTATTCAGATATTCAATAAATGATTTAAGACCTCCGTCAAACTGAAATTCCTTGAATTTCGGAACGGGCAGTCTGTCGTCGGTAATAGTTATATTGATACCCTTGTTCAGGAAGGCAAGCTCACGCAGCCTCTGTGAAAGCACGTCAAAACTGTAATTTGTCGTTTCGAAGATAGTATCGTCCGCCAAAAACGTTACGACAGAGCCTCTTTTATCCGTGCTTCCGATAACCTTCACAGGCTCTTCAGGGACGCCGCGATTATATTTCTGATAGTAAATCTGGCCTTCTTTATGAACATGCACTTCACACCAGGTAGAAAGGGCATTTACTACCGAGACGCCTACCCCGTGCAGTCCGCCGGAAACCTTGTAGGAATTCTTGTCGAATTTTCCGCCGGCATGAAGTCGGGTCAGAACTATCTCGAGGGCGCTTACCTTTTCTACAGGATGAATATCGACAGGTATTCCGCGTCCGTCATCCGTGACCTGAATCTTGTTTCCTTTTTCGATAACAACATTGATATTCTGACAGTGCCCGGCAAGGGCCTCATCAATACTGTTATCTACAATTTCATAAACAAGGTGGTGGAGTCCGTCCGGACCGGTTGTACCTATATACATACCCGGCCTCTTTCTTACTGCGTCCAGTCCTTTCAGTATCTGGATATCTTGAGCGGAATAATTGTCCTGCATGGTCCGTCCTGAATTATTAGTGAATTTTTGTCATTCAAATGAACTTACATTATATCCGTCCTCTAATAAAAAAACAAGAGAGGTGATTTTTGCAGCATCTATCGTGTCGAATAGTCTTTGCTCAATAATCTAATTATTAGTATCCGCTTATATTTTCTTGCAAAGAAATAGACTATAGATTAAAATATCCAACTACAGTTATTGAACAATCTAAAAAAGCGTAAACATATGTTCCGATTGTGCATAACTTGTGTATAACTTTTTACCGAAGGAAAAAAATTATACTTTTTCTAATTATCTGATACATATATATAATTTTTTTGAATATAGAAAAATAATTCTTTGTGTTATAACAATTTAATTTTGCTGTAAACATTTGATAACGTATTTTTCTGTACCGGGTTGAATATTAACACAATTTTAATAATATATTGCTTGTGGATAAGCTGTTAATAAAAGGGCGGAACTGATGAAAAGTGATGAAAACTGGGACTGGAGCAGCTTCTGGATAGAAACTCTCAAACAACTTCGGGACAATACTACCGAACAGGAATGGGTTATGTGGCTGAGCAGTCTGACATACAATTCCGGTTCGGAAAACTCTATTAAAATAAATGTTCCATCATCTTTCTACAGAGACCAGGTTTCGCAGCGTTACGGTTCAGTTCTTGCCGAAACCCTTGAAAACATCTGCGGAAAGAGGCTCAATATAGAATTTTTTGTTGACGGCTCTCAGATTAAATCCAAAGCTGAAATCAGTTCCGAAACTCAGGATGCTGAGGAAAATCACCCTAAAAAATCAGCCAGAGCAATGGAATCTACAGGGTTCGAAACTAAAAGATCCGTATCAAGTCACAGCCAGTTAAACCCTGATTACACTTTTGAATCATTCGTCATCGGCGACAATAATTCGTTTGCTGCCAACGCAGCCTATGCTATATCTAAAAACCCCGGGACTGCCTATAACCCCTGCCTTTTTTACGGAGGTGTAGGACTCGGGAAGACCCACCTTATTCAGTCTATAGGACATTCAGTCAGAAACGATAATTCGGATCTTAAAATAGTTTATGTTACCGCAGAATCGTTTACGAATGAATTCCTCGATATGCTCGGAAAAAAGAAAATGCATCAGTTTAAAAACAAGTACAGATCGGTCGATGTTCTGCTGATTGACGATATTCATTTTCTTCAGAATAAGGAGGGAACCCAGGAGGAACTCTTTCATACCTTCAACGCCCTGTATGAATCAAAGAAACAGATTGTATTTACCTGTGACCGTCCCGTATCGGAACTGAAAAACCTTACCGACCGGCTGCGAAGCCGTTTTGAACGCGGATTGAATGTAGATCTCCGGCCTCCTGATCTTGAAACAAGACAGGCTATACTTATAAAAAAGATGGAAGCCCGAAGAGTATCCATATCTCCGGAAGTGATTGAACTGATCTGCAAGAATATTACCAGCAACGTAAGGGATCTCGAATCCGCCCTGCTCAAACTCGTTGCATACTCGGAACTTGTTCATAAGGATGTATCGATCGATATAGCCAAGGAACAGCTGAAGGATCATTTTACAGATACAATCCAAATCAATATTTCAGTCGATCTGATTCAGAAGATTGTTTCTGATTACTTCAACGTCAGTACTGCCGATCTGAAAAGCAAAAAGAGAACAAAGGCTGTTACCCTGCCGAGACAGATTGCAATGTATATCCTAAGGGAACTGACCGAGTATTCAACAACCGAAATAGGCTACGAATTCGGAGGCAGGGATCACACCACTGTTATGCACGCATGCCAGCGTATTGAAAGTCGTATGAAAACTGACTCAACGCTCGAACCTACAATAAACAATCTTATCAGAACCGTAAAAGATGATATAAAATCTTAAAAATCTGTTGATAAATTGTTTATGAAAACTGAAAAATCGATTATTCTGTGGATAATATGAATAGTCAGTTGATAAACTGCTGAAGTTATTAGACGGTTATTTATTTATATGTTATTGTTTTAACCGACTTATTAACATATTGAATGATACTACTAATACTATTACTCTTATTAATATAAAGTATGTATTAGTTAATATGGAGACTATATGAAGTTTACATGCGAGAAAAATAATATAACAAAAGAGATTTCCATTGCCCAGGAAATAATCTCTTCGAAGAATGCTCTTTCAATTCTTTCAAATGTGCTTCTTGAAGCTGATAATAATACTTTAAAAATCAAGGCAACTGATTTAAAAGTAGGCTTCGAAACCAGTATACCTGTAGATATATCTATAGCCGGAAGTACTACTGTTTATTGTGATAAATTCCTGAGTATCCTCAGATCACTTCCTGACGGCGACATAGAATTTGAGCTTAAAGACGGTAAACTTTATATAAGGCCTCTGTTTAAGAAAATCAACTTTCAGCTTAAAAGCATTGCATCCGAACAGTATCCCGAAATGCAGAAGATAGCTGATGAGAATTATTTTGTAATACCTCAGACTGAACTGATTGAAATGATTAATCAGACCATATTCGCTGTTTCTGATGATGAAACAAGATATTTCATGAACGGTGTCTTCATGGAAAATATCGAGGGAAACCTGATTATGGTGGCTACCGACGGCAGGAGACTTTCGTATATCAGGAAAAATACTTCCGGAACAATAAAGCCTTTTAACGGTGTTATTATACCGCCCAAGGTTCTGCACCTCGTCAGCAAACAGAGCAGCGGCGAAGGAACTATCCAGGTAGCAGTATCTGAAAAAAACATATTCTTCAAGTTCGATAATCAGACTATTTCATCAAGCCTGATTGAAGGACAGTTTCCGAACTACAACAGGGTAATTCCCGATAATCAGAACTTTGAAGTAACTGTCAGGCGTGATGAGCTTATCGAGGCTGTTAAGCGTGTATCTTTGCTTGTTGAAAACAAGTCCAGAAGGATATTCCTGAACATAACCAACGGCATGATTGAGCTGAATTCTGAAGAAAGCGAAATAGGTGTTGCTACTGAAGAAATTGAATGTGCCTATGAAGGTAATGATACGCTTATTGCGCTGAACTACTCTTACCTGATTGATCCGCTGCGTGTGATCGAAAATGAAAATATAAAACTGCTTTTTACCGAATCCAATAAGGCTATTACCCTGAAATCAGCCGAGGATTCAGATTATTTTCATATAGTTATGCCTATGCAGCTAGATTAAATGGGTTTTTCTTCTGTAAAAATCTATCAATTCAGGAACCTTGAAAATACAGATATAAAGTTCACCGATAAGGATATTTTTCTTGTCGGTGAAAACGGTCAGGGAAAGACAAATTTCCTGGAAGCAGTCTATCTGCTCTGTATTGGATCTTCATTCAGAACACGAAACGAGGCTTTTTTAATAAAAAACGGCAGTTCAGATATGTCTTTGATCGGCAAATATGAAGATCCGAGCCTGTCGGGTATTATTAAGCTTAAAATCGAGAAGGGCAGAAAAATAATCGAGATTGACGGACGGAGAATCAAAGACCGGAAAGAACTGCTTTACAGTTTTCCGTGTATTGCATTCACACATGATGATATAAATTTTGTAAACGGGTCCCCTGCTCTTCGCAGATTATTTATAAATCAGACAATCAGTCTTTATGACGGATCCTATCTTGAATCTCTTCGGTCATATAACAGGGTAATCAAGCTCAGAAACAAGGCACTGAAAGAGCGTCGCGAAAACCTGCTCTCGATTTATGACAGCCAGGCTTCGGTTTCAGGAATCAGTCTGCAGCAGAAGCGCGAAGAACTTATAGGTGAGTTCAACGATACTTTCAGCAGGCTGTACCGTAATATATCAGGCTATGACATTGATTTGAAAATAAGGTACTCACCTTCCTGGAAATGTGAAATGACGGATGAGGATGTTCTGAAAATTCTGCATGATAACAGAAACAGGGATCTGCTGTACGGAACCTCGACAACCGGGCCACACAGGGACAGGATTGGTTTTTATTCTTCCGGAAAAAACTATTCCGCAACCGCGTCAACCGGGCAGATCAGGCTTATTTCACTTGTACTCAGAGCGGCACAGGCTGCATTCTGCTCAGTCAAAAGCCGAAGACTGCCTGTACTTCTGCTTGATGATGTTCTTCTTGAAATGGATCTGCAGAAACGCAGACGGTTTTTGGATAATCTTCCGGATTACAGCCAGGCATTTTATACCTTTTTGCCTGATGAAGGACTTGTTGAATACAGAAAATCAGGGCCGATATACCGGGTTTCAAACGGAAAAATCATAAGCGAGGATCATAATGCGCAAAGCGTCTGACCTTATAAATGCAATGATGGATAACCTGATTCAAAACGATGCACAAAGAGAAGCAGTTTCACTGTTTTCAGCATGGTCGAATATAGCAGGGGTCAATGAAGGGGCGCATTCAAAGATTGAAGAGATTGAAAACGGGGTAGTTATCGTCAGAGTTGATCACCCGGGATGGCTTCAAAAACTTGAAATGAAGCGGTCTTCAATCCTTAAAAAGCTTCAGAAAAACTACCCTGAATTATCGGTTAAAGCCGTCAGGTTTATACTCTAGGCATTGACAATTGTCATCCGAAAAACGTATACTACAGCACCCTAATTATACGAAATAATATATTGATTTATATAGATTAAGGAGCATCTCTGATGAAGAGGACATATCAGCCTAGCAAGGTTAAAAGAAACAGGAAATTCGGTTTTCGAGCAAGAATGAAAACCAAAGGCGGAAGAGAAATTCTTATGCGCCGCAGAAGGAAAGGCAGAAAGAAACTTTCAGTAACTGATGAGAAGAAGCCTTACTAAGCACGAACGGCTTGGTAAACTTTCTGATATTAAAAGGACGTTTGCTTCCGGAAAGAGATACAGCATTCCGGGAGCAAAGCTGGTGTTTAATGCCAACAACCTTGATTATTCAAGGTTCATGGTGACTCTGGTCAGAAGATATGGAAACTCTGTTCAGAGGAACAGGTCAAAACGTTTAGCCAGAGAGGTTTACAGACTTAATAAGCACCTGTTAAAGCCGGGATTTGATATAGTTATGGTTTTTTTTCCCGACAGCGATGAGTATCCTAACAGGGAAAAGCAGATGCTGAAGCTATTTAAAAAGGCCGGGCTTTATTCCAGCGGAGGACCACAAAGCAATCATGAAAAAGCCGGTTAAAATTGTTTTAATTGGTATTATCAGGTTTTACAGGAAGTTCATATCTCCGATGCTTCCGGATTCCTGTAGGTTTACTCCCACCTGTTCGCAGTATGCAATCACAGCAATAGAAAAATACGGACCCGGAAAAGGCAGTTTTTTGGCAACCAAGAGGATCCTCAGATGCCATCCCTTTAACCCAGGAGGTTACGATCCGGTTCCCTGATAATATAAGGAGAAAAGATGGATAAAAATACGCTATTAGCGGTTATCCTTTCAACAGTCGTAATCGTAGCAGGTTTCTTCATTCAGGCGAAATTTTTTCCGGCGGCCGAGAAGCCCCCGACAGTAACAGAGAGCCCGGCTGCGGAACAGTCAGTAAATACCCAGACTGAAACCGAAACTGTAAATACAGCTCCGATGCAGCAGTCAGCTTCATCAAATGAGCTTAAAATCAATTCTGAAATTAAAATCCAGGAAAAAACAATAGAAGCTGAAACCGGCAGGTTCATAATTACATTTTCAAACAGGGGCGGTGTTATAACATCGCTTAAACTGAAGGAACACATGCAGGATGGTGAACCGCTTGAAATGCTTTTTAAGGCCGATGATCAGGATGCTGCTTTCAACGTTGCTTTCGGCGGTGCTGACGCGGAACCGGTCAGCGACACCTTTGAGTTCAGACAGCTCGATCAGTATACATTCGAATTTTCAAAACCCTTTCTTGCCCCTGCCGATTCGAACGGAAACAGGAACCAGTTTACGCTGAAGAAAACATACAAATTTACAGAAAACGATTATATGCTGGAATTAAGGATCGGTATTGAGAACTCGGTCAATAAAATTCCGGCGCTTAATTTTGACGGCTATTCATACAGTCTGACACTGGGTCCCCAGATTGGACCCGAGTTTACAAAGCTTGATAACAGGTATTTCTACAGGCGTTTTTATTCGTATAACGGCGGAAATAAAGCAAGCATAGTAAAGATGAAGGACAACGAGGTTCAGCTCGAAGACAGGATCACCTGGGCTGCGCTTGCAGGAAAATACTTTACTGCGATTGCAATACCTGATGCTACCGAGTATGACGTAACGCTAATCGAAAACAAAGATGATTCCGGTCTTCCCCAGACCAACGAAATCGTCTTTTCAAGACCCCCTGTTAAAAGCTCGAACAGCCAGGATGTATTCCGGTTCTATTTCGGACCCAAGCTGAACAAATACCTTCAGCCCTACAACAAGGCGGACGAAAACGGTTTTGGAATGAAGGATCTTAACCTTGATGAGGTAGTAGACTCCAGTTCGATTTTAGGCTGGCTTGAGTGGCTGCTTCAGAAGGGTCTGCTGATCATTTACAAACTTATTCCGAATTACGGTGTGGCAATTATTCTGCTTACAATTTTTATTAAGGTTGTGCTTTTTCCGCTGACCAGAAAGAGCACCCAGTCGACAGCCAAGATGTCGGCACTTGGGCCCCAGATGAACGAGCTCAAAGCCCAGTACAAGGATCAGCCGGATAAACTGAACAAGGCAATGAGCGAACTCTATAAAAAGGAAGGAGTAAACCCGATGGGCGGCTGCCTTCCAATGCTGATTCAGTTTCCGTTCTTTATAGCGATGTACGGTCTTCTTAATAAATACTTCGAATTCCGCGGCGCTATGTTCATTCCGGGCTGGATTACAGACCTGTCTGCACCGGAATCAATATTTCATTTTGCGTTTACAATTCCTCTTGTAAACTGGTCTGATATAAGACTTCTGCCGATAATATTTGTTGGAAGCCAGATTCTGAGTACAAAGATTACACAGAGTACACAGACTAACGCAGCCGGCAGTGAAAGCACCATGAAGATGATGATGTACGGTATGCCGATCATGTTCTTCTTTGTTCTGTATAATGCGCCGTCCGGTCTTCTTGTATACTGGATTGCTTCGAACGTTTTTACATTGCTGCAGCAGATATATACAAACAAACATCTGCGGCCTGCGGCAGCAGGGGCAGCCTCTGGTTCGAATTTCAGAATTGCCGGTCAGGACGGCAGTTCAGGCGGTCAAAAGCAGAAGGTAGTTCCGCCTAAAAAGAAAAAGAAAAGGAAGAAGTAGAAATCGAAGAAAATTTGGAAATATATGTTTCCAAATTTTCTTTTAGAGATTTTGCTACGCAAAACTCTGCGAAGTTTTAACAGATTCAGGATGATTTATCCTGATTTCTGTTTAGTGATATTAGAGCAAGTCATGTCTCTAAGGAGTTTATTATATGTTCAAGGAATTTGAAGGAAAGACAGAAAAGGAGGCAATTGATAAAGCAGTAGAAGAACTTGGGATTGATCGGGAAGAATTTGATGTTGAAATTGTTAATAATGCTAAATCCGGAATTTTCAGAAAAGGCAACGTCAAGATAAAAGTCTATATCGGAGAGGCTGAAGAATCAGCCGGTGTAGCAGATGATTTTGAAAAGAAAATCGTGGAATATCTTGAAACCCTTATACAGAAAATGGGTTATCCCGGAAAAGGAAAAATAAATTTCAGGGAAGAAAATAAAATCGGTATCGAGATTGAGTCTGAGCACACCGGAATTCTGATCGGAAGAAAGGGAAAGAATCTGGATTCAATCCAGCTTCTTCTTAATGTGTATGCCGGCAGACTCGGAAGTGAGTGCAGGGTCATTATAGATGCTGAAAATTATCGTGAAAGAAGGGAAGAAAATCTGGTACGGCTTGCCCGGAAAAGCGCCGAGCACGTCAGACGAACAAGAGGATCCAGGCTGCTCGAACCAATGAATCCCTTCGAAAGAAGACTGGTTCATACAACCCTGAATGAGCTTTCCGATATCGACACAATAAGCGAAGGTGACGGATTGTATAAACAGATAAGAGTTCTATATCGCGGAGATGTTCGCGAATAGTCAAATCTCTGTTGTTGACCGGGGTTTTCTGTATAAAAGAAAACCAGAAAGAAATACTGCTTGATTTATATCAATTGTCCTGGCTGTTATAAGCCGTTAAAACCCCGCTAATCCCGATGCGGGGTTTTTTATTGCCTGTTGTCTGCGTGGTGCTTTTCAAGTGCCAGTAAAACAATTATAAGGATAATCCATAAAACAATATCAGCGTCTATAAAGTGCCTGCTTCCGGTGGCGGACCAAATAAAAACCAGCCCCGCAATTATGATAGTTACTGTATACACGCTTAAAAGAATCCTCTTTTCACTGAAATTTCTATCCATCAGTTTGTGGTGAATATGCTCCCTGTCCGGATGAAAGGGCGACTGTCCCCTTCTTAGTCTTCTGAGCACAGAAGTCATTGTATCAAGTACAGGAATAATAAGAATACTGACCGATAAAATCAGCGTCATATCGGTTTGATAGTTAATTTCCAGAAGCGGAAGCGATGCAAGCGCAAATCCAAGAAAGAGCGCTCCGGAGTCTCCCATAAAAATTTTTGCCGGCGGAAAGTTGAAACCCAGAAAACCTATTAAAGATCCGAATAAAGCGAATGCAATAATACCGGTTACAGGGTTTCCTAAAGCGAGGGCGGTCAGCGCCAGAAACAGCGCAGCTATTGCGGAAAGTCCTCCGCTGAGCCCATCCATACCGTCAATAAGATTAACTGCGTTACAGGCACCGATAATCCAAAGCCCGGTCAGAAGGTATCCGAATATTCCGATGTCAAGGGTAATGCCGGCAAATGGAATATACAGCATCGATAATGAACGGTCGGGGATAATTATAATTATGGCGGCAATTATCTGAACGGCAAATTTGTACCTTGGTCTGACATCTTTAAAATCGTCTATAAGCCCTATCAGATGGACAAGAAAATAAGCGAAAAGAAAACTGACGAGTCTCCAAATTGGAAAATCATCAAGAATACCGGTTTTTAGATTTATCAGAAAAAGACCAATCGTTAAACCTATCAGCATTGAATAAAATATAGCAATACCGGCAAGTCTCGAAATATTGCCTGAATGTATTTTTCGATCATTCAATGAATCAAACCAGTGATTTTTTACACTTAGCTTTATAAGAACGGGTATCAGAACAGTACAGACAATGAAAGAAATCAAGCCTGCCGAGATGAGCAATAATTCGAACATGTACCAATGATAGTTTACCGCACAAGCAGTGTCAATGAGTAAAAAAATAGTGGTATGCGGTTCTTCTTGTAGAAATGTATGTTTATGATTATATTTAGATAACTGCAAATATGGAGTAATATAGTGGAATACAAGATAAAAGATATAAGTCTTGCCGAATGGGGCCGAAAGGAACTCGATATAGCCGAGCATGAGATGCCCGGTCTGATGTCGATCCGTAAGAAATATTCAGAAATCAAACCTTTAAAAGGAATCAGGATTACCGGGTCCCTTCATATGACAATTCAGACAGCTGTTCTGATTGAAACTCTTGTCGACCTTGGTGCGGATGTGCGATGGGCAAGCTGTAATATATTCTCGACACAGGACCACGCAGCCGCGGCAGTAGTCGTAGGCCGTCCGGAATCCGGCGGAACGATGGATAACCCGAAAGGAGTGCCGGTGTTTGCATGGAAGGGAGAGACCCTCGAAGAATACTGGGACTGCACCCTTGATGCGCTGAGTTTTCCCGGCGGAAAGGGCCCGAACCAGATAGTGGACGACGGGGGGGACGCTACCCTGCTTATACACAAGGGTTATGAACTTGAAAACGGATCCGACTGGGTTAATTCACCGTCGGAAAAACATGAAGAGAAGGTTATCAAGAATCTTCTCAAAAAGATAAATTCAGCCAGCAGCAGCTTCTTCGGCGCGATGGTAAAAGAAATTCGCGGCTGCTCGGAAGAAACCACCACCGGCGTCCACAGGCTTTACCAGATGATGGAGAGCGGGAGCCTGCTTTTTCCGGCAATAAATGTAAATGACTCAGTTACAAAGAGCAAATTCGACAACCTCTACGGCTGCCGCGAATCGCTTGCCGACGGCATCAAGCGGGCAACCGATGTAATGATCGCCGGAAAGGTTGCGGTAGTCTGCGGGTACGGCGACGTAGGAAAGGGCTGTGCACAGTCCATGCGCGGATTCGGCGCGAGGGTAATAGTAACCGAAATAGACCCGATATGCGCGCTTCAGGCTGCAATGGAAGGTTTTGAGGTTAAAACCGTAGAAGATACTCTCGGCACGGGCGACATCTATGTAACAACAACCGGCAACTGCGACGTAATTACCGTTGAGCATATGTCAAAGATGAAGAACCAGGCGATCGTGTGCAATATCGGACATTTCGATGACGAGATACAGGTAGATAAACTTAATATGTGGCCCGGTATTACAAGGCTTAATGTTAAACCCCAGGTAGACAAATACATTTACGAAGACGGCCACGAAATTTTCCTTCTTGCCGAAGGACGGCTCGTAAACCTCGGCTGCGCGACAGGACACCCTTCATTCGTTATGTCTAACTCGTTCTCCAACCAGACCCTCGCACAGATTGATCTGGTTCAAAATGACTATAAACCGGGGGTCTACAGATTGTCCAAAAAGCTTGATGAAGAAGTTGCGCGTGCGCACCTTGAAAAGATTGGGGTAAAGCTGACGACTCTTTCAAAAGCACAGGCTGAATACATTGGCGTTTCACCCGACGGTCCGTATAAACCGGAGCACTACAGGTATTAAATTATATTCTCCGGTCCTTTGCTTACTTGAACCGGAGAATAAGGATTTATATATAATTTTTTGTCGGGCCTCCCGGCCCGTACAAATCTAAGGAGCAGCAATATGGAAAACAGAAAGTACCTCTTTACTTCCGAATCGGTAAGTGAGGGGCATCCCGACAAACTCTGCGATCAGGTATCCGACGCGATTCTTGACGCATGTCTGACAGATGATCCGAATTCAAGGGTGGCCTGTGAAACATTTACAACAACCGGAATGGTGCTTGTGGGCGGAGAAATCACAACAAGCACCTATGTCGATGTTCAGGAAATAGCACGCGGAGTTGCCCGGAAGATCGGTTATGTTAAACCCGAATATGGTCTTGATTATGAATCTATGGCGGTTCTTAATACAATCCACAGCCAGTCGCCCGACATTTCGCAGGGAGTTTCAGGAACGGGTCTTTTTAAAGGTGAACAGGGAGCCGGAGACCAGGGAATGATGTTCGGCTTTGCCTGCCGTGAAACCCCGCAGCTGATGCCGGCACCCGTAATGTTCTCGCACCAGATACTTCTGAAGGCTACGGAGTTGAGGAAGGGCGGAAAGCTGCCGTGGCTCAGGCCTGATTCGAAAAGTCAGGTTACAATAGAATATGACGGATACATTCCTAAAAGGATTGATACGGTTGTTGTCAGCCATCAGCATGATGAAGACATATCGTATGATGAGCTTAAGAGCGAAATAATTGAAAAAATAATTAAACCGGTACTCATTCCTACCGGATTGTTGAATGATGACACAAAATTCTTTATTAACCCAACCGGCCGTTTTGTAATAGGCGGACCGCACGGAGACTCGGGACTGACCGGCCGTAAAATAATTGTTGATACATACGGCGGAATGGGCCGTCACGGAGGCGGTGCGTTCAGCGGAAAGGACCCTTCCAAGGTCGACAGGTCTGCTGCCTACATGGCGCGCTATGTAGCCAAAAATGTGGTCGCGGCGGAACTATGCGACCGCTGCGAGGTTGAACTTGCGTACGCAATCGGTGTTCCCTACCCTGTTTCGGTGACTGTAGACACATTCGGAACAGGAAAGGTCCCTGAGGCAGAAATTGAAAAGGCTGTGAGCAGGGTTTTCGACCTTAGTCCGGCCGGAATCATCAGGACGCTGGATCTGAAAAAACCGATCTACCAGGAAACTGCGGCATACGGCCACTTCGGCCGGGATCTTTTCAGCTGGGAAAAAACTGACAAGGCTGACGAACTTCAGAAAGAAGTCGGCTGAAACTAAAAAATAACCGCAGCGCCGAAAACAGCGCTGTGGAACACAAAATCTTTTAACACGGGATCGGTTCGGTGAATCGATCCCTTTTTTCTTGGGATATTGTTTGTAACCTTTTTAACCGGAAATTGCTTGTATTTATGACTGAGGGGGGGTAAACTATTGCTAATGAATATAACCGGGCCTGCCGATACATTGAAAAGCATGGCAGCATCGTATAAAACTTTGTTTTTTTATAGAAAAAAACAGCTCCTTTCTAATAAACCATTAAAAAAACCGGGGGACATTTCGTAATAGGTTAACGACCGATATTTTCTTGACAGCTAAAAACGGGGTTGATATAATTACCCCGAAATATTATTAAAAAGGGATATTAACAGGCCGTTGGTCTGATCCCGAATTCATGGAGGAAGTGAAATAAATGAAAAAAATAGCACTTGTCCTTGTACTTCTGACAGTAATTGGAATGGGCGCATTCGCACAGGTAGATGCATTTGTTTATGCAGAAATGGACACATCTGTAGCATATGATCTGGATTCCAACGCTGTAACCCTTACAAATGCACCTTTTGCAATGCTTCAGTTCAAGTTCGGCAAAAATGTTGCCACTGAAGCTGGAGACGGTGTTTACGGTTCTATTTCCGTAAACAATCTTGAAGGTAACTACAGAGCCTATGCACTCAGCGGCGACTGGTCTGACCTTACCTATGAAATGCACAGCAAAAAAGACCACTGGTCAGAAATGATCACATGGGACGCAAGAATCGTTATGGGTCCTGCATACCTCAAGATCGACGGTGATGAAACCCTCAGAGCCAGAAATTCTACAATTGCAAACGTAGTTGACGATTTTACCCTTACCGGTATGGATCTTGTTGGAAACTATGTTTCCTTCAGCAAAGACGGTTCTATCGAAGCCGGTTACTCACTCGAAGGCATCATGAACATCGCTGTTGAGTTCGGTATTCTTAATGCTGTAGCTGATGTTGCAGAAGTAACAGAGATGGTATGGGTTGAAAACACAGCCACTGCTACTGATACAGACGGTACATGGGAATCACAGGTTACAACTGCAGCTTCAACAGGTCATGATGCAGGCTATGCACTTGATGCTGCTGTTACACTGACTGCTGTTGAAAACCTTGCTGTAGAAGCAAACTTTGTTACCGGTTTCGGTTACTACAGTAGTTCAGATTCCGGTTTTGCAGTTAAAGTTGGTTACGACCTGCCTGTTTCCGATATGACACTTACTCCTTTCGTTGCCTTTGACGGAGTACTTGGCTCAGCATTCGGTTACGACATCGGCGGTGGTGCATCACTTGCATGGGACAGCGACAGAGGCGGAAAAGTTGCCGGCAGCGGAAGCGATCCTCTTTCAAGGTTCTTTGATTCTTCAGACACTTGGGTAGACGCTGGTCTTACTCTTTCAGGTGAATACTCATCAGCTACATCAGACGTAAACCTTATGCTTTCAACAGCGTACCTGCCCGTTGAAAACCTTACTTCTGTTGTTCTCGTAGAAGCAGCTACTATGCTTACATCACTCGATCTTGGAATCGGTGCATATGTTGACTATACAATGGACACATTCACACCGCATGTAGGTTTCAAATATACCTCTGCAGCAACATCACTTGATGTTGGATTTGCATACACAGGTATTTCTTTAACAAAGATCTATGCTAATTACATTAACTCAGACTTTGCAGCTGGAAATGGTGCTATCACCATTGGTGCTGTAGTTTCCAATATGTAATTATCCGAGAGATAATAAAAGCTGTCCGGAAACGGGCAGCTTTTTTTTTGCTCTGATATGTTTTCTTTTTAAAAAATGTTTATTTTATAAGACCTGGAATATAGATTAAAACTGCTCGGAAAATATTCAATCTCACCAGCAATTTACAGTTTTTTTAGACATAAAAAAACCCCGGAATTACCGGGGCGAAAATTCAGGTAAGTTTTATAATCTTATTCCCAGTTCCCTAACGTAATGAATACCGGAATCCTTATCAATTGTCATTTCAAGGTTCATATCAGCAGCAGTTTTAAGGAATTTATATCTTCTGGCGCTTTCAACACAGTAAAAGCTGACTTCTATACCCTTCATAGAAGTACCGGCTTTGAAATCCTGAATGGTTTTACCTTTAAAATCGTAGTAAACATTGCCGTTTACATCTAGAATTCTGATATTATTCGAACTGAATTCCCATACAGCACCATAGGTGTCGTCAATCCATTTGCCCAGGGGAAAATCGCCCAGGGCTATTCCGTCGGCAAAGATAGCTCCTGCTGAAACAAGCAGGACAATCAAAGAAATAAATAGAATTTTTTTCACAATTGCTCCTTTGGTATATTTTCAAATACCATGATTTATAAATCTAAATATAATAATAGCGAGCAATCATCTACTATGCAAATATAATTTTAAGAATTTTTTATTTAGACTGATTCAGGAGGTTTGTATATGCAAAAAAACTTAGAGCTTCCGGAAAGATACCAAAAAATAAGTGAAGAAAAAAAAGACCGAGCTCATAAGCTCAGCCTTAATTAATAACGGTGATAAACATTACAGCCCGCGCTCTTTTTTAATCTGGTCCCAGGCGTTCTGGATTTCAAGAAACTTCTGTTTTGCAACCTTCTGAAATTCCTCGGGAAGACCTTTGGCGGCAATCTTATCAGGGTGATACTCGTTAACAAGTTTTCGGTATGCTTTCTTTACTTTATCGTCGCTGTCTGACGAACTGCAGCCGAGCACTGAGTAAGAGGCGCTGCTGTAATAGCCGCCAGAGGTGCTGTAACGGCTCTGTGCGCCGTCGTAGCCGCTGCCGGTATACTTTGACTTAAGTCTGGAATAGACGCCGTCATCGAGCCTGAAAATATGTACGGCGTCAATTATAAGGGTCTCTTCTTCGGAGCTGATTCCGTTGTCTTCAATTGCTACCCTGATCATCATATCGATTACCAGCTCAAACATCTGCGGTTGGAATCTGAATTCCCGGTAAAACTGGTTCGCAAACTGGTAGAAGGTTTCTTTTGAATTAACTGCCGTTTCAAAGATGCGCAAGGCACTTTGTTTTGTAGCCGAATCGAGGTTGAGATCCCGATCCATGAACTCTTCAACCTTGCGACGTTCTTTCTGTGAAACCGTTCCGTCAACTGCTGCGATTTTTGCGAGCATAGAGAAAACACCGACAAAAAAAGTCATCTGCTGGTGCTGGGTCCGGTTCATACGGTTTCCGTACCAGCTTGAATAACGGTCACCGCCCTCAAAGTTTTCCTGCTGATTGTTGAAATTTATCCGCGCGGCACCGCCGGAAATAAACCCGCCGAAAGCGGCCCCGGCAATAGCGCCAAGGGGTCCGCCTAGAATCAAACCGATGGTACCGCCGATTACGGCGCCTAAACAACTCATAAGATTTCCTAAAGTTTATCTATCAGCATCGAACACTTGCCGGAAGGAATAGGAAGCGTTTTTTTCTTGTGCTCATCAAGGATGTTGATGGTAAAATAATACAGTTTTTCGGACTCGAGTCTTATTTCCCAGCCCCTGCCGCTTTTATTACTGAGGATTGTAATCAGGTTGCGTTTCAGAGAAAGGTTCTCGATACCCATTATCTCGAGCGTCGGCATAATCCAGTCTACTGTTTTTCGGGGCAGGCTGATGTAAAGCCCGAGAATATTTTCGACAACAAGCGTTACGGTTGCGATTGAGGTATATGCAAGAAATACCGGGCGCGGAAAACCGGGAAGCGTATTGCTCACGGCAGGTCCGTCGGAATTCGGTTTGTATGCCTCGTAGATATCTCCCTTTTTATCGCCTTCAGGATGAAGCGTATCGAGCATAAAGTACAGATGCCTGATTGAACATTCACGGGCAAGTTCATAACGTGCATATTTTTCAAGTCCCTTCACGACCATGAATGTAAAGGGCGGGTATACGGAACCGCGGCAGCCGTCGCCATCTTCTGAAAAATCCGAATCGGACGCCGACAGTGTCGGAAACGGGTTATCGGTACCGAAAGAATCCGGGTCCTTCAGGTGTTCTATCAAGGTATTTGCCCTGTCTTCGTTTGGAATTTCCGCCAACAGGGTCCAGAATGCGGCTATTGTCTTTACCTTAAGCTGCTGTTCATTACGGTCGAGGTCGTAGAAAATTCCGTCCTCTTCATTCCACATATGCGACGAGATTCTGGTTTTTAAAGAAAAATACTTTCTCTTATATTTGAAGCTCATCTCTTTATCGTTCAATATGTCGCCGATGTCAGACATATAGAGTGCATTTACTGCCTGCTGTGCGTTA
>QKCC01000033.1 GCA_003245835.1 Spirochaetales bacterium
GCCTTTGAAGCACCTATTTTGGGTATCAGAAAATTCGAGAAGGTAACATATACCGCCCCGATTATTCCGCCTGTAAAAGCGTAAAAGGGAACTTCCCGCAGATTCAGGTCGCTGCCGCCCATAAAAATAAATACCGCAAGCATCACAATGGTTCCTGTAAGGTGGTTCCACACTGACGCGCCTGCCGACCCGATTTCCCTGCCAAGGCGGGCGTTCAGCATCCGGCTTACCATCACCAACACCCCGTTGGCCAGGGCGGCGAATATCATCATTACTATCATTATCAGGCCCCCGCGTTTATCAATAATAGTGAACCGGCTAAAATACATCCGACTCTCAGCCCGTCTGTGACTGTCAGTCTTCGTCTGGCTGATCCGAAAAATCCGAAATGATCAATTACAATTGCCGTAATAGTCTGTCCGAGTATGAAGCAGCTGAGGCTGCCTGCAAGTCCGAGCGGTGAGTTTACAGCGATGTTTGATGAAACAACTGCAAAGGCGCCTGTTACCCCGCCAAGGTATGACCAGAACGGCGCATTCAGCGAGAATAGTTTTCCGTTCACATGCCTGTTGAATGCCAACCAGAGCACAAGGCTGGCAAGCAGTCCGGCGATATGCACTACAAGTGATGAAAAAAACGGGTTTGTGTACCTGCTTAATATTCCGTTAAGGAATATCATAGATGCAAGCAGCCCGCCGGCGGCAGTCGCAATCGGTGTGAAATATCTGCTTTTCATAAGCGCCCCTCCGCAGCCTTTAAGTTTCGGTGTGAAGTATCTTGATATCAAGATAATATAAATATATCTTAACGTCAAGATACTTGACAAAAAGATGTTTTGAATCAAGAATGAAGCTATGCAGAACGATCACGTCGATTTTATCATTTCACAATGGCAGACCGAAATGAGCGGGCTGGATGTGTCTCCGATGGCGGTGATCGGCCGGCTTTCGAGGGTGGCCGAACACCTGAACAAGCTGCTTCAGGACAATTACTCAAAGTTCTCTCTGAACGGCGGTGAATTCGATGTGCTCGCTTCGCTCAGGAGGTCAGGAAAGCCGTACCAGCTTACCCCGACCGAACTGTACAATTCGCTGATGATCACCTCCGGGACCATGACAAACAGGCTTGACCGTCTCGAAAAAACCGGCTTAATCACGCGTTCACAAAACCCGGATGACCGCAGGGGAACCATTGTAACACTGACACCAAAGGGTATCAGCCTGATGGACAAGGCTTACCCGGCGCATATAGCGCACGAAGAAAATCTATTAAAAGCACTGAGCCTTAAAGACCGCGAAGAATTATCGGACCTGCTCAGGAAGCTTCTTGTTTCCTATGAAAACCCGGAAACCTGATTACAATCGGAGGAATGATTTGATCAGAAGAGCTGTTTTGAATGATGCAGAGCAGATCTGCGGAATTTATAATTATTATGTTGATAACACGGTGATCACATTCGAAGAAGAAGATGTCACGGCTGACGAAATGAAGCGGCGAATTGCCGATGTTACCGAAACACTTCCATGGATTGTCTATGAATCCGACGGAAAAATCCTCGGTTACGCCTATGCTTCAAAATGGAAAGTGCGTTCAGCGTACCGTTACTCGGTGGAATCGACAGTCTATGTTGAGCATGGTTCAGCCGGGCGGGGAATAGGAACAGCCCTGTACACAGAGCTGATTGAAACCCTGCGGCACAGCGATATACACGCAGTGGTGGCATGCCTGGCCCTTCCGAATGACGAAAGCAGCCGTCTGCACGAAAGATTCGGTTTTGAAAAAACCGGATACTTTAAAGAGGTGGGCTTTAAATTCGACAGGTGGCTCGACATCGGGTACTACCAGCTGCTGCTTTAAAAATCAAATCAACTATAAACGGGGAATACTAATGGACATAACCAATCTTACAATAAATGATTTTAAAAATATTACCTACGATAAATTGAGGTACAGGGATACTGACCGGCAGGGACATGTAAACAACGCGGTTTTCTCGACTTTTTTTGAGACAGGAAGGGTGGACTTGCTGTTCAATGCCGGGATTCCTTTGCTGAAAGAGGGCTGTGATTTTGTGATAGCGAGCATAAAGCTTGATTTTATTAAAGAGATCACCTGGCCGGGCGAAATCCGCATAGGAACAAAGGTCGAACGGGTTGGAAAAAGCTCACTGACTTTGAAGCAGGGACTGTTTCAGAACGATCAGTGTGCTGCATATGCTGAAACCGTGATTGTCCAGGTAAGCAGAACGACAAAGCGGTCTGAACCTTTGACTGATTCTGCATTGAATTTGCTTAATACGATGACCGGCGCTGCTGTATAAATTTGCATTATTGATGATAAAAAATACCGAAATTCAGATGAACATGCAGTCATATGACGAATTTAGTGTTAGAATATGCCTGTATAATACAGGCTTCTTAAAGAATGTCGTTTAAAAAAGTTTGACGGTTTTATTGCCATATGTTGATTGTCATATATAGAATGAAGCGATAACCATTCACCGGAGTTATATGCATACGAAAGACAGATCTTTTAAGTCCATTCGTCGAAAATTAATGTACGCTTACGGCCTGCTGATGTTTTCGTTAATTGTTATTTTTTTCGGGCTTAACATACTAATTACATCTCAGCTGAAGGTTAAGGGAATTGATAACCTGATTGAAGAATCAATCGACGGGTTCTTCCGGAATATTGAAAGCCTCATAAAGGGAACTGTAAATCAGTATCTGCTTAAAGAGAACGAGAAGTATATTACTCTTGCAGAATCATACAATGACCTTGTTTCCGAAGGCTACATAACGCGTGAAGACGCTCAGTCACGGCTGCGTAAAATAATCGCATCTGAGAAGATCGGAGAATCGGGTTATACCTACGTAATGTCTTACGAAGGCATAATGATTGAACATCCCGTTACCGAATACGTGGGAAGAGACTTCGGCAGCGATCCGGGCTACAAACGGGTAGAAACCATGCAGAACGGTTATATTGAATACCAGAGAGAAAACCCCGGCGATACAGAGGCCCGGGATAAAATCCTATATATGAACAGGTTTGAACCCTGGAACTGGATCATAGCCGCTACGGCATATCAGAATGACCCGGTCATCAGCCATCTCCGTCTTGCAGAGATCGGAAATTTTATAAATTCAAAAGAGCTGGATGATATTGACTGCATTTCGATTCTGGACAGCAGGTGCGAGTTCCTGATCCCGACGAAGAGTGCACCTGAAAAAGCCGATCAGTTTAAAAACGCTCTGAAGCTGCGGTTTGAGGAATTAAAGAAACAGGATTCAGGGCACATCATTGTTTCCATTCGGTTTGACGGCGGAAAAACCGAAAAGGCCATCGTCTATTTCAAATATATTCCGCTCCAGGACTGGATGCTGATCGCAGCCGGTCCGCGCAGCAGGATTTACGCCCCGGTAATAAATGCCTATTCATTGCAGTTCGCAGCAATTTTTATTGCAATAATAATGCTGTTTGTGCTTACACGGCTTCTGGCCGTAAAACTTACTTTGCCCCTGAAAGATCTCGTAAGGATTCTGGATCTGAATTCCGGGGGAGAACTTTCACAGAAAGCGGATATCAGAACCGGCGACGAATTTGAGGTGCTGAGTACCCACTTCAACAATTTTATAGATCGGCAGAACCGGTATATAGACGATATATCTACAGCCCAGAAATCAATAAGAATTCTGGCGAAATTTCCCGACGAAAACCCTAACCCGATTATACGGCTTGCAAAAGACGGCACTGTCGAATACGCAAACAAAGTCGCTGAAGAAGAAATACTCGACAAAATTAATCTCAAAACCGGTGATAAAATGCCCACTGATCTCTTTGAGGGGCTAACTGTTTTAAATACCCCGACCGGCAGGAATGAATATTCCTCGAAAGGTAAAATATTTTCATTTTCTTCAACCCTGATCAGCGAGGATGAAGGGCTCTATCTGCACGGCAGGGACATAACACGGCAGAAAAGATTTGAGTCAATGCAGCTTGTATCGGATAACATCTTCCGAAACAGTATTGAAGGAATCGTTATAACTGACAGGGACGGCTTGATAGAAACAGTAAACCCGGCCTTCACACAGATAACCGGTTACTCCGAAAAAGAGGCTGTAGGTCAGAACCCCCGAATACTGAAATCACACCGGCACAGCAGCGAATTCTATTCCGGGATGTGGAACCAGCTGTATAAAAAGGGTTTCTGGGAAGGTGAAATATGGAACAGAAGGAAGAACGGCGAGGTTTACCCCGAATTTCTTACAATTTCTTCAATCTGGGATGAGTCCGGAGAGCTCAAACAGTTTATTTCATTCTTTCACGATCTCAGCGACGTAAAAGAGAAGGAAGAGAAGATTGTCTATGAATCTACGCATGATCAGCTGACGGGGCTTCCGAACCGGGTTTTTCTTATTCAGCATCTTTCGGATATTATTATAAATGCAGAAGACGGCAGTGTCGAAACCTCGGCAGTTGTCTATATGGATATAAATAACTTTAAGCGGATTAATGAAAGCCTTGGTCCGGACGCCGGCGATAAGCTGCTTGTATCTGTTGCGGCCCGTCTCGGCGGGGTAATTGATTCTCCTGATATGGTTTTCAGCGTGGGATCAGACGAATTTGTATTCGTGTTCACGAACAGGAACAGGGACTATATTCAGTCCAGGATAGATTCCACTATATCAATATTCAAACAGCCTTTTTTGATTCGCGAACGTGAAATCCATATCGAGCCGAGTATAGGTATTGCCTTATTTCCCGAGGACGGACACGAAGCAATGGCCCTGGTAGGCAAAGCCGAGTCCGCGATGCTCGTTTCCAAAAAGGATGTGAACAGTCTTTATACTTTTTATACACCGGGATTCAAGCGTCAGGGGCTTTCGAGACTTGAAATTGAAACCGGGCTGAAAAAGGCATTTGCCGAAAAAGAATTCTTTCTGAATTATCAGCCGAAAGTTTCCGTGGAAACAGGTGAAATAACCGGCGCAGAAGCACTTGTCCGGGTCAGCCCGATTGAAGGGCAGTATATAGGTCCCGATGTTTTTATACCGGTTGCGGAAGAAATCGGACTGATAGAACCGCTCGGCGCGTGGGTACTTGAAAAAGCCTGTACTGATTTAAGGAACCTGATGTCGGACGGTTTTGATGATTTCATAATTGCAGTAAACCTCTCCCCATGGCAGTTCCGCCGGGCAGAGCTGCCTGAAGTTGTTCAAAACATTATCAGCCATGCGGAAATACCGCCGGCTAATCTGAACCTGGAAATTACCGAAAGCATGGCAATAAACAATGTTGAGGAGTCGATAAGGATGATGCACAGGCTGACGGATATCGGTCTGACGCTTTCGATTGACGATTTCGGGACCGGGTATTCCTCTCTGTCTTATCTTTCACAGTTTCCGGTAGAAATTCTCAAAATTGACAAGGCCTTTGTAGTCGGGATTCCTGATGATCCCAAGAAAGTCGGAATTGTACAGGCTATTTTATCTCTTGCGGAAAATCTGGGCATGCAGACTGTCGCGGAAGGCGTCGAGACTGAAGAACAATACCGCTTTCTGAAGGACCGTAACTGCCGGAAGATTCAGGGGTATTATTTCTATAAACCCATGCCGATCGAGGAGCTCCGGAAGGCTCTTCAAAAACGGAAATAGTTATTCAGCAGCAAAATCTTTAAACTATAATCCCGCCGCACAGCACCGCGCCGCTGCCGTCATAAAATACAGCGGACTGCCCGGGTGTTACAGCGTTCACTGTCGAATGCGCAGTAACCGAAAGCAGCCTGCCTTCTTCTTCGATTGATATCTCAGCCGGAACGGATTTACCCGCGGACCGTATTCGCACATCAGCCTCGAACGGGCCAGACTCTTTTGTAAGTTTCATCCAGACTATGTCGGATACCTTGAATGTACTTACGCTCAGAGCATTCTTCGGCCCGACAACAACCCTGTTTGTTTCGCTGTCCAGCCTGACAACATACAGCGGTTCCGGCGATGATATTCCTATGCCGCGTCTTTGACCGATTGTGTAATTCCACAGTCCGCTGTGCCGCCCGAGTATCTTTCCTTCAATATCTGCGATTTCTCCGGAGGTCGAAACATCCCTGAACAGCTGCTTGTAGTCTCCGGCAATAAAATCCTGGCTTTCTTCATAATCATCCGCAGCAATTCCGGCATCCGCGGCAATTTTCAGTACTTCCTGTTTTGAGAGTTTGCCGAGAGGAAAAAGCAGCTTCGACAGCTGCTGCTGGCTGAGCCTGTAAAGAAAATAGGACTGGTCCTTGGAAAGATCAGCTGCCTGCAGAAGATAAAAACGGCCGCTGTCAGGGTCTCGGCATATACGGGCATAATGTCCGGTGGCAATCATATCAAAATCGAGTCCGCTTGTCGCAGCAGCTTCGGGCAGTACCCCGAGTTTAACCAGGTGATTGCAGCGAACACATGGGTTGGGGGTCCTTCCGTTAAGGTACTCCTTTTTGAAGTAATTCAGAACAGCTTCTTCATACTCATCCGCACAGTCGAATACATGGTAGGGTATGCCGAGATTTCTGCAGAGTTCGGCTGCAGTTTCAATATCATCTTTCTCATCGGGACCGTAGCAGGCATTACCGCATGATGAGGAATCAATGATGCCCTCGCGGTATACCGACATTGTCATTCCTTCAAGTTCATGTCCCTGTTCTTTCAGCAGCATCGCTGCTACCGACGAGTCAACCCCGCCGCTCAGTGCAACCGCTATTTTCATAAATACTCCCGTAAATATATATAACAAAAATAGTAATATATATTTACGGGCTGATTGTCAAGAAGGCTGCCGGCCGGCCTAAGGCTTATGAATAGCGGCCGGCAGCCGCAAGCCGGACGGCTTCCGTATGGCTGACTTCCTTCATGCTGTCGGCAAGCTCGAGGAAGGACGTGAAATATTTTTCAAACTCGGCATCCGGAATTGAAACACCGGCTTCTCTCAACACATGACGTACAGCGTGACGTCCGGACCTTGCCGTCAAAACCATATCATGCTGTCCGGCGCCTACCATTTCCGGACTTATTATTTCATAATTATTTCTTGATTTCAGAATTCCATCCTGATGAATACCCGAAGAATGTCTGAAAGCATTTTTGCCGACGACTGCTTTATTTGCCTGAACGGGCATTCCCATCAGTTCCTGAACAAGCATGCTTGTCGGAATTATTTCTTGCGTATTTATTGAAGTTTGAACATTGTAATAATCCGGCCTGATCGCGAGCATCATAACAGATTCTTCGAGTGCGGCATTACCGGCCCTTTCACCGATCCCGTTGACGGTAACCTCTATCTGGTCGGCGCCGTTTTTAACTGCCGCAAGTGTGTTGGAAGTGGCAAGACCGCAGTCATTGTGGCAATGAACGCTTAGAGTAATACCTTCAATTTCAGGAACTTTCGTCCTGATTGTGCGGATGAGGCTGCCGAATTCCTCCGGCACCGCCCAGCCGACCGTGTCCGCTATATTGATAACGGTGGCCCCTGCTTCGATCACCGATCGAATTACGCGGCAGAGATAATCAACATCGCTTCGGGAAGCGTCCTCAGGTGAATATTCGATA
>QKCC01000284.1 GCA_003245835.1 Spirochaetales bacterium
GCCGGCGGCTGCGATTTTCAGAGCGTCCCCGTTAAGCGCTGCCGCGGCTTCGGCGTCTATGTTTTCGGTGTCGACCCAGGCCGAAGCAAAAAGGTTCGGAATGCCGAGACTCTGCTGGTACTTGGCAACCGTCAGACTGCTGACTGAATCTGTAATGCCGAAGATATCAGGCATCAGCGCTGCCTGAATTCCGAAGGGTTTCAGTCCTTCCCATGACAGTCCGATCCAAAGTGAAGTCGGGGTTATGTCCTGACCTAAAGCCGGTTCAATACCTGCAGACCTTGTAACCTGAAGCCATTTATGAACCGGGTCCGGCGAATAGTAGCCTGACGTCAGACTGAACCCTGCAGGTAATTGCTGATCAAGGTAAAGCGAGTTAAGGCAGAACAGGCTGCCGTCGATTGCGCCCAGCGATAAATCGGCAAAGTTAACGTCCCGGATGCCCGCGGAGGCATGCAGGACTGTGCCCTGGCCAAGTTCAGACTGCAGGTACAGCAGCAGATCGTCAACCTGGGTATAGAAATCCGTCCCCCCGGGACCCTGTCCCCATATCATTCGCCAGTCCAGGCTGAAGTCGGCCTGGGTCTTCATTTCAAGCAGCGGACTTCCGGCAGCCTGGACTGAAAGAGGGCTCTGCCTGCCCGGTGATACGCTTTTTTCTGCTGCTGCGGGCTGGAAAACCGTAGGCTGGTTCCAGTTATCGGTCAGATCCTGAGTGTCTGCTGCCGATAGTTCTGCGTCGCCGGCGAAGGCAAGCACAGCAGCTGCCTGATCATCTGCAGTCAGAAGGTAGACGGGACCGATATTAATTGTGACCGCGCTTTTACCCGAATCCTTCAGCCAGATCTGAAAGGCCTTCAGACCGGGCAGGTCCGGGCTGCCCCAGATGCTTCCGGCTGACAGCGGCAGACTGATCCGTGTCCATATGTCGCCGCGGAGACTGGCTTTATCATCGCTTATCCTGAACACTACCCGGTTTTCAAAGTCGTTGCTGTCGGCGGCATAAAGCCAGAGCTCACTTATTTCAGACAGATTGTCCGCCTTCACCCAGATTACAATCTTCCGGTTTTCGAGGCTGAAAACGGGCAGATCATGCGCTACCAGCTGTACAGTCCTGCCGTCGCCGCCCGTACGCAGTGCGAGGGTGTCGGGCCATCTATCATCGCTTTTTTCAATACTGAATTCCCCGGCCGCGGAATTCAGGAAAAAGGGGTGGTCTTCCCTGGGTATAAAAAGATAAGTCTGTTCGGCTGAATATAAGGGCGCTGCAATAAACAGCAGAAGGAGGATAGCTGATCTCATAAAATAATCCTTAACTATTTTCATTTTATCTATAGCTTTATTATAATTGAATAAGGATGAAAAGCAAAATTATTCTTTGTTTTATGGTTTGTCTTCTGTGCGCCGAATCTGTTTACGCGCTTGACCGCCCGGATTCAGTAAAGTTCAGCGGATACGACTGGATTGTGAAAGAAACCCGGCGTCCCATAGGTCCCGGGCCCAACATTTTTTCTGATGAATCCGTCGAAACCGGCGCAGGCTTTGCAGGCCTGCGTATAGCCCTGGAAAGGAAAAGCTGGGTCTGCGCCGAACTTACAAGCGCGGAGTACTTTTCGTACGGCACATTCACCCTGGATTTTGAAATCCCGTCAGGGCTTGATTCCATGGCAGTATTCGGATTCTTTCTGTACAATGAAGCAGTGCCTCCTCATTACAACGAAATCGATTATGAAGTTTCAAGGTGGGGGAACCCCGGCAGCGAGCAGTTTTCATTTTCTGTCCAGCCGTATCTGAAAGAGGGTAATTCCGTCCTGTTCGGGGGAGCGGACAGCGGGCGGTTTATTTGTACAATCGAATGGCTGCCGGGAAGGGTGAATTTTTCCCTGAACGATAAAGACGGGGCGGTAATCAGGAACTGGAGTTACACCGGAGCTGACGTACCGGAGGGTACTCTGAACCGTGTCCATCTGAATTTATGGCTGTTCGAAGGACTGGAACCCGCAGGTGACGGCGGACTTGAAGTTAAAGCTCATTCTTTCGTTTACAATAATGTTATTGATTTGCAATAGATCTATATTATAATTAGTTATATGAAAGTAGAAGAAGTTAACGGAATTACAGTTATTGTCCCCGAATTAAGACAGATTGATATGAACAATTCGCCAAAATTCAGAAAAGATCTCGAAGAATGCCTGAAAGACCGCACCAGGGTTATTCTTAATCTCGGTAACGTGAACTTCATGGATTCCACCGGGCTCGGGATCATTGTGGCGGCCCTTCGGAATATGAATCAGATCAAAGGCAGAATGATACTCTGCGAAGCAAGCAAAGCGGTGAAGGTACTGTTCGAAATGGTCCGGCTGTCGCACATTACCAATGTTTACAAAGATCTGGATGAAGCCCTTGAAGCAATGAAGAATTAAGGGCTGTGTGAATGACAATCAGACCACCGGATTTTCAGGCAATGGCAAATGAACTTAATTACTATTTTTTTCTGTGTGATACGAGTCTGAAAAAATGGTACTACCTCTCCCTGCCGCTGCTGAGGCTGCTGCGGGTCACCGAGCAGGATTTCAGGGACAACCCAGAAATCTGGATGACGCTTGCTGAGCTGCCCGGGAAAGATCTCGATAATAAACTGGAAAATTTGTCCGGCTCCCGCGAAAACATCGAATTTGCGATTCCGGTGTCCAATAATGAGAATGAAAAGTTCCGACTGACAATCCGGATCAGCAGCACAATGATATCCGACGACGGGCAGGTGTACAGACTCGGCTCCGCTGAGGTCGAAAACGAGGGCATGGTATTCAAACAGGAAGCCCTCCAGTCAAGAGACAACGTCATTGAAATAAGCGCCCGAATTCAGAAGATGCTGCTTACTGCAAACATAAACAAGAGCATAAGGGACCTTGAGATAGCGGCGGAAACAATTCCGTCCCGCAAGGTCGACGGAGATTTTTACGAGTTTCTGCAGATTATGCCCGGAATATCTGATTTTATTATCGGCGATGTTATGGGTAAGGGGGTCCCCGCCGCCCTGCTCGCAGCCGCAATAAAGTCGGCATATTTTAAGAGTCTGATTACCAACGGGCCTGTGAGCAGCCGGCAGTCCGATATAAGCCCGGTTCTGCGCATTATGGATACGATGATCAGCCGAAAGCTTGTCGAGCTCGAAAAGTTTCTTACTCTTTATTACTGTAGAATAAATACCGAAAAATCGCTTTTGAGTTTTATAGATGCCGGTCATACGTGGTTCGTTTATTATGATTCATCTGCCGGTTCGTGCTGGAATGTTAAGGGCTCGAATATGCCTATAGGTTTTACCGTTGACCAGGTATACAGGACGTTCCTGCTGCCTTTTAACAATGATGATGTTCTGTTTTTCTACTCCGACGGGATCTCGGAAGTAAGAAATTCGGACGGTGAAATGTTCGGCCATGAGCGGATACGGCAGCTTGTGAATGCTCATCACCATCTGACCCCTGCCGAACTTCTTAAAAAGGTCCTGAACGTTATTTTTTATTTTGCCGCCCAGCCTTTTGATGATGATGTAACCGGAGTAGCCATAAAGTCCGCGAAGGCTGAGGACTCGCTGATCATGAGCAGATCCCATGTTTTTTCGAACAATCAGCATATTGATCTTCAGAATTTAAGAGAGCAGTTTTCCGAAGATTTATCCGCAGCATACAAACCCGTGTTTGAGGAAGACTGCACGAAGCTGGTGATAGCCCTGATTGAGGCCTGCGGCAACTGTATCCCGGTTTCGACCAGGAAAATTATTGTTGAATGGAAAATCCTGACCGGAAGGACCGAGATGGTGATTACATATTCCGGTTCCGACTATGAATGGTATAAAGTCCAGCCCCCCTCTACCGGAGATTTTCAGAGCAGCGGCTACGGAATGTACCTGATTCAGCAGGCTACCGACTCGAGCCTCCTTCTGTTCGGTAAAGATAACCAAAAGCGGCTTGTCATGATAAAGGAGTTTTTATGATATCCAAAAAAGAGGCTCCGCAGCAGATTGCTGATTCCGTTTTCTGGCTCGGATCCACAGATGTTTCGGACTTCCTTCAGATAAATATCTATTTGATTTACAGAAACGGGATGGGGATTGTCATAGACCCCGGCCCCCGGAATATTTTTAAGCAAACGCTGAAGGCCGTCCGTGAGATCGCTCCGCTTGAAGATATCAAGGCGCTTGTCGCCTCCAACCAGGACCCGGATATCTGCTCGAGCCTTCCGCTGTGGGAAGAGGCCGGATTTCAGGGTGATATAGTCAATCACTGGCGGACCGGGCTGTTTATAGCCTCGTACGGTTTATTTTCGCCGCTGTACAATATAAGGGAACCGCTGACCCCTTCCCTGGAGGACCTGAGCCGTCTTCAGTTTGTTTCGGTTCCGTATCTGCATTCGCCGGGGACCCTTTTATCATATGATCCTGTTTCCGGTACACTTTTTTCATCGGACCTGTTCGGGGCTTTCGGCAAGACTGAATCCCTGATAGCGGATGATGTCTATCTATCGAAAATGACGGCATACCATAACAACTACATGCCGTCCGCCGGGTATCTGCCTGCGGTACTTGACCGGGTCAGGACACTTGAGGTTAAGCGTATCTGCCCGCAGCACGGCTGCATTATTGAGTCGGAGCCGGAAAGGCATATTGATGCGCTGAGAGATTTTATCAGTTCTTCCACGATTAAAAATAATCCGGCGGACAATCCGGAGGACGACCGCTGGGAGGCGATTAATTTTGACCTTAACGAAGAACTTGTCCTGAGCAGTGATGAAAAACTCCTCGACCCTGTGACCGGGCTTTATAAGGCTGCTTTTTTTGAAAATTTTCTGCCCGAATTCCTGAAAAATAACAGCAAGGGCACTCTATCATACTTCCGGATGGACGGGATGAAGTCGTTCAATAATTCCTACGGGTACCAGGAGGGCGATCGGGCAATTTCGACCTTTGCTTCGATTATGCAGGAAAGCAAACCTGCCGAAGCATACCTTTTCAGGGAATCCGGACCGATACTCATTCTTATGCTTCCTGAATCCTGCGGCGGCAGCCATATCGATATTATCGAGCAGATGCAGAACAACATTCGCGAGTCCGGGGATTTTATTGAGCAGATGACCTGCAGCGCTTCGGTTGTAGATATTACAGAGGTGGACCCCGCCGAAAGCGGCAGGGCCGAAATGCTGATCCGTAAAATCAGGAACAGGCTGCAGGTGCTCGACTCAATGGGTCCGCACTCTATATGCAATGTTCCGGCAAAAACGGTACAGGACGCTGATGCCCCTTCGGTGATGATAATTGATGCCGATCCTATCAGTTCCCAGCTTCTTTCGGACTTCTTTTCACATAAGAAATTTACGGTTTCTACCTGTTCCGACGGCGCAGAAGCCCTTCGTAAAATTGATTTGAACCGTCCCGATATTATAATTTCCGAGATGCTGCTGCCGCAGATGGACGGGGTCAGGCTGCGTGAACAGCTGCTGCAGGCATATGATCTGCGGAATATTCCCTTTATTTTTCTGAAAACCGAGGAATCAGTAAAAAAGGCACAGCACCTCGGGGTATTGTTTAATTTCAAAAAGCCGGTGATGCTCCCCGAACTCTACGGGGTGGTTAAATCACTGATAAGGGACGGCGAAAATAATGTCGGTTAACTGGCTTTTCATTAAGCTGCTTATCTCGGTACTTCTGGTCCTCGACTGCTGGGTCCTCGGCTCTACCTATTACGTAAAACGTGCTTCACGAAGAAGGTACAGCTCCAGCATGAAACTGAGGGCCCTGACCGGCGAATCGCTGGTAAGCGGAAATCTCGATTCCGCCGTCGAAATTCCTGCTGCCCGCCGGCTTGACTATCTATATGAATGGCATGTGACGGCCCAGACTGTCGAGCTTCCGGAAGACATCCTGAAGCAGATTTCTGAATTGATCAGAAGGTGGCGGGTCGAGCCGGAAATTGACAAACTGCTCAGAAGCAGGTCGTTTAAAAAAAGGGCCCGCGGTCTGAACCTTATAGGATTTTTAGGCTGGGAGCAGAGACTCGAGCTTCTGAACCGTACCCTGCAGAACGAAAGCGTTACAGTTCTGCGCCTCAAGATTATTCAGCTGCTGTGTGAAGCCGAGGACCCGTTGGTTGTGGACGCGATTCACAGCAGCATACAGAGCGCCGAAGAATACTATAAAAAGAAAGTGCTGAAAATGCTCAGCCAGAACATTAACCTGGTGCTGGGCTGGTCAGACGCAAACCGGTTTAATACGGATTCCGATTCCCGCAGGATTATAATACTCGCGGCCCGGACGCGGCTTCGCGGTTGGTTTTCCGCTTTTCTGATCGACACCATCAAGAGCGGCGACCGGACCGCCGCCGAAGAAGCTGCGTCGGTTTTCATGGAGTTCTATGCCGACGATCATGAGGACCTGAAGCTCTTTGATGCGGGCCCTGAAGACCTTCGCCGGAAAGCCGTATTTCACTATTTCAGCACAGCCGATCTTCCCGGGCCGGAAGAAACCGCCGAAATGATGAAAGACCCCGAAATGCGTAATTCAGTCATTGCAGGTCTTGCCGAGCGGATCAGGGAAACTCCCCGGACAATACCGGAACTCTTTACACGCTACCAGGACGCGGCCACGGAAGAAGAGCGCACAGGCTACGCGGCCGTTCTGTCTTCAAAAATCAATTATTTCATGATACAGCTCCGCGGTGAAGAAAGCGGCGAGATTCGTGAACTTCTCGACGACGCCATCGCCCTCGGCATCAGCGCCCCGATTATTAACTTTCTGAATGTAAACAAAAGTCTTGCGGTCGAAAAGCTTCTTCTTGAGACCCTTCGGCCGCATACGGAAACAGCCGGACACTTCAGGCACCAGTGCCAGCTGTACCTTAAGGCTGATCTGCGTGAACAGCTGAACCTGCCGCCGCTTGCCGAGTCACGGGGAAAGACTAAAATTCAGTTAACAAAAGCCGACCGATTTTATATGCTGCTTTTCGCTGCACTGACCGCGCTTGTTCCTCTGGCAGTTTTTTTTATAACCGCCGGCAGTTCTCTTCAGTATATGAGCGGGGAAGAGCGGCTGGTCTCATTTCTGCTGATGTATCACCGGATATTCGCGTTCTACGCGGTATCGATCAGTTCAATCTACCTTGTGCTGATGATACTGTCGCGGAATGTAATCAGAAACCAGCAGATTTCGTGGAGCATCGCGGACAAGAAATTCCTTTATACAAACGGTATACTTCCGCCAGTTTCAATTCTTGCTCCCGCTTATAATGAAGAAAAAACCATAGTACAGAATATCTATTCGCTTCTTTCGCTTGATTATCCGAATTTTGAATTGATTGTGATAAACGACGGCTCCGGGGACGGGACTATGAAGCTGCTGAAAGAACACTTTGAGCTGAAGCTGATAGACAACCCTTTATCGGAACATATTGTCACTTCTCCGCTGGTAGGGCTGTACAGGAACAGCGAGATTCCGAACCTGCTTGTAATCGACAAGGAGAACGGCGGAAAGGCGGACGCGCTTAACGCGGGCCTTAATGCTGCGAAGGGTGAATTTGTCTGCAGCATCGACGCGGACAGCCTGCTCGAACCTTCGGCCCTTACAAAGATGATGTTTCAGGTGCTAAATAACGACAGAAAGACGATCGCCGTAGGCGGTAATATAATTCCGGTCAACGGCTGCAGGACCAAAAACGGCGCTATCCGCGAGATTCACCTGCCGCTGAACAGGTATTCCCGCTACCAGACAGTCGAATATATGAGGTCGTTTATAACCGGCAGGCTCGGCTGGACCCGCCTGAACAGCCTGATGATTATATCCGGAGCGTTCGGGGCCTTCCGCAGAAAGGAAGTTGTTAATATCGGCGGGTATATGACGGGCACCGGAAGGATGAAGAAAGATACCGTCGGAGAGGACATGGAACTTGTTGTGCGGCTTATAAGAAGCCAGCATGAAAAGGGTGAAAAATTCCATATTGATTATGCCCACAATGCAAACTGCTGGACTGAAGTCCCCGAAAAGCTCGGTGATCTGCTGAAGCAGCGTGATCGGTGGCACCGCGGGCTTATAGAGATTTTTCTTTTCCACAAGAAGATGCTGTTCAACAAAAAGTACGGAGCGCCGGGTATGATCGCCTTTCCGTTTTACCTGGTATTCGAACTGCTCGGGCCTTTCTGGGAATCTTACGGTTACGCGGTACTGATTCTTTCGCTCTTTCTGGGACTGCTGAACAGCCAGATATTCCTGTTTATGTTTGCAATCGTGGTGCTTCTCGGCATTCTGGTGTCCGCATCAGCCCTGTTTCTGGCGGAAATTGATATTCTGTATTTTCAGGGCAAGGAGTTCATCAAAGGCATTCTGACCGTAATTGAAGAGAACTTCGGTTACAGGCAGTTTATAAGCATGCACCGGGCGTTTTCTTTTCTTTCATACCTTGTTAAAAACAAGGGATGGCAGAAACTCAACAGAAAGGGTTTTGAACCGGAGTCTGATGAAGAGGCGGCTTTAGATGAAATCTGAACGAAGCCTGTCGCCGGCATGGATTGTTCTGCTGGTAATTATAATACTTGCAATTATTCCGTTTGCTGTATGGCGTGCGGACAAGGGAACTTTAGCGGCTGTCTGTCTTTCGGAACCTGTTGAGACGGGCGAAGTGAGGGCCGGCCAGCTTATGTGGCCGCCGCTTTACCGGAAAGCCGTTGTCCGAACCAATACTTCCGCCCCCGACGCAGGGAATAGTGTCTGCATCCTTGCGGAACCCGTACCTTCTGACTTCTCAGACGCTGAAGCATTGACCGCAGTCGACATGGTCAAGAATTCCGCCTTCGGAAGCCGCGCTTTTATCAGCGACGGGTATACAATGACTGAAACAACACATGCGCTGTTCCGCAGCAGTATGAGCAGTTTTCTTCAGATCCGCGACACCGGCTGGGTTGTTCAATACGAAAGGGCTGAACCGCCGTATCTTTTGCTGCAGAATACGGAAGGTGTGCGAATAAAACTCGAAGCCGGGAAACATTTCGACGGTAAAGCTCCGTCGGCTGTTTACAACGGCCGAACTGCGCCTGTATTCACATGGATACCGGTTTACAGCAGTATCGGGAGCACCAAGACAGCTGTATCCGTTGATCTTCACCTGAGCCCGGAAGGCAGGGCGGTTTTTCTCGAACACGGCGTCGCTCCTGAAATCCCGCTTATTATGGAAAACAAATCCCCATTGATTCATACCGCTTTCTTCACGGCGGACATCTCTCACAGCCCCGTAGCGGTCGGCACGCACACTGTCGCCGGCAAGCTTCTCTACAGATCGATGATTTCGCTGTTTTTTCCAGGCTCAGACGACGCCCTGTACTGGCGGGTCTGGGCGCCCTGGGTCGACAGTTTTCTGAAAGCAAATCCGGCTGATTCGTCCGCCGGAAACCGGACCGTAGCGCAAAGCTCTTTTACTGCCGCGGACGGCGGTTTTACAATTTCCGCTCCGGTGCCGGGTGCGCAGCCTGAACCGTTTTATGTAAAGGGTGTTAACCTCGGAACGGCACTGCCCGGAACATGGTCTACCGAATTTCCGCTGGATGAACACCTTTACTACGGCTGGTTCAGCCATATGAAGGAAATCAATCTGAATACTGTCAGGGTTTATACTCTTCTGCCGCCTGCGTTCTACAGGGCGCTGAGGCGGTACAATGAGAATAATCCGGACGACCCGCTCTACCTGCTCCAGGAAATATGGCCGGAAGAGCACCCCTTAAATAATGATTACCTGGCCGAGGAGTATGACGAAAACTACAGGAACGAAATCAAACTCACTATAGACGCGCTTCACGGCAGCAGGAGTATAGCGCCCAGAAGCGGAAGGGCCTGGGGCGAATACGCGTCAGATGTCAGCCCGTGGACAGCGGCTTATTTAATCGGCCGCGAGCTTGAACCGGATGAAGTCCTCGAAACCGACCGGCTGCACCCCGGTCAGGGTTATACAGGCCGATGGGTGTCGGCCCCGCAGGGCCCGGCGGCGGAAGCCTGGCTTGCACAGTCTTGCGACACAGCAGTCGCGTACGAGACAGAAACCTACGGCGAATCCCGGCCGGTTGGAATTGTAAGCTGGCCGATACTCGACGCGTTGCATCACCAGGTCGAATGGAGCGATCCTGAGCTTAACGGGCGCGAACCGATGAACGACAAGGCCGTGATTGATATTAACCGTATGGTTGTCGAGGACCCGTCCTTCGGAGGTCTGTTCGGCGCCTATCATATTTATCCGAACTACCCCGACTTTATGAATAATGAAGCGTCTTATGCCGAATACCGGGACGGGCAGGGTGTATTCCGCTACGGCGGCTACCTGAAGGATTTTATGGGCATTCATAAGAAATACCCGGCGCTTGTTGCCGAGTACGGGATATCTACAAGCGCCGCCACGGCCCATATAAACCCTGACGGTTACAACCATGGCGGTTTATCTGAAACCGCACAGGCCGGGGGAATTATCCGGATGAGCGAGGCAATCCGGCACGAGGGTTACGCCGGTGCGATGATTTTCGAGTGGATCGACGAATGGGCCAAAAAAACCTGGACAACCGAGCCGTTCATGGTCCCGTTTGACCGGCAGGCGCTCTGGCACAACGCGCTTGATCCCGAACAGAACTACGGTATAACTGCAATGCGCGCGTCCTCCGTGAGGGGCCTGAAAAAATACCGTGACGATTCATCGGGGCTCGAGTTTCAAGTCAGCGGAAGCGAGTCGCATCTTAATATTCACATTCCTTCCGAAGGTCTTCCGGGCGGCGCCGGCAAAATCCTTATCGGCTTCGATATCTATGACCGGGCAGCCGGAATCAGAAAATTCCCGGGTGCCGCGGCAGCTGATACACCTACCGGAATGGAATGCCTGGCTGTAGTTGATACGGCCGCAGGGAGCGCTGAGGTCCTTGCAGCTGACAACTACAATATAGGAACTCTTGCTTTCAGCAGCGGTTCCGGAACTGCCGGGTCTTTCGTTCCTGAGCAGATCCTTGTAAACAGGGCATGGGTATCGGAAGACGGCCGGCATTTTGCGCCCGAGTATACCGATTTAGGCAGGCTTACAACCGGACCGCTCGATGAAACACTAAATTCATATCGGCAGGATTCAGCGGGAATAACAATCCGCGTACCATGGGGGCTGCTGAATGTGAGCGATCCGTCAGGCGGGACTGTTCTGGATGACGCGGGGAAGTATAATTCTCCGCCTGGCAGGGACGTTCTGGGTACCGCTCAAAGCGAGGGTATTATAATCTATCTGCTTGTTCAGGCTGAAGGCGGCGAAGAAATACTATTTCCCGATGATGCTTCGGACTGGGCCCACGCTCCTGTTTTTGAGTGGCAGAACTGGAATGTTCCGGTATATGTGAATGAAGACAAGAAGTCGGTTCAGCTGCTGTCTGAATATTTCGGAGGTTTTTAAAGATCAGCTTTTCAGGCAGTCTCATCCCGCTTTACTATCACATTAAGTTCAAAATAAATAATATTTTCTCTGACTATCTAAAAATGTTGTTGCAAAAAGAATTAACCCGTTTCATAATTTTTCCATGGCCCTGACTATTCTGCTTGTTGAAGATGAAGCAATTTTAGCTCTGAATGAGAAGTGCACAATTGAACAGGCCGGGTATAGGGTTGTTCACTGCCTGACCGGCGAAAAAGCAATAGAAATCGTAAAAGCTGATGAAACGATCTCGCTGATTTTGATGGATATTGATCTCGGCAGGGGGATGGACGGGACCCGGGCTGCAGTAGAAATATTAAGAATAAAAGATGTTCCTATAGTTTTTCTGACAAGCCATAGTGAAAAGCAGATGGTCGATAAGGTTAAAAACATTACAAAATACGGATATGTGATAAAAGCAACCGGTCAGTTTGTCCTAATCGAAGCTATCAATACAGCATTGGAACTCTTTAACGCTCATTCCGCTTTGAAGAAGAGCGAGATAGAATACAGGGAGATTGTCGAGGGAATTGACAGTGCAATACTTAAATTCGATGATGAGGGACGCATCATTTTTTTCAACAGGGGTGCCGAGAAGATTTTCGGATACAGATCTGAAGAAGTTCTCGGAAAAAGAGGTGTCGAGACAATAAACCCGTTAACTGATGCCGGCGGCTGCAGCCACGAAGAGCTGCTGCAAAATATTTTTAAAAACCCTGAGGCCTACTCCATTAATGAGAATGAAAACCGGACAAAAGACGGCAGCAGATTATGGATGAGGTGGTTCAATAAAGCCGTCTATGATCACAACGGAGTGAAAATGTATATTCTCGGCATAGGTACAGACTTGACCGAATCCAGAACGCTGCAAGGTTAAGCCTTGCAGATTTCAAAGCAGGCCGGACGCAACACCTTTACAGTATGGAAAGACTGAGCCTTAAACAAACTGCTCGCTGATAATACATTCATCTGAATATTTGACTTTGATAAAACTGCTTCCTATAATTTTTGTAGGAGGCAGTAGAGAATGAGCAGCACTCTAAACAATCCCGATTTAATACCGACAAGATCAAGAATTATTTATTCTTTTCTGCCTGGGAAACTGAACCGCACAGAATACCGGAAGGCACAGTCGATTGTCTTTATTACCCTTGTGCAGCTGGTAGGGGCCATCGCATTTGCACCGGTCTATTTCATTTTAGGGCATATCAGCGGCGGAGTGTTCATCTCGGCTGGGGCGGTTATTGCAACTATCAACCTTTTTTATTTGAAATACACCGCAAAAATCAAGAATGCAAGCTATGTACCGTCTATTACATATTTCGGGGTGATGGTAGGTGTTGCTTTTACGCAAGGCGGAATTCATGAAACAGCTTTGGCCTGGTTTATAATTACACCCCTGGTAGCCTTGTTTACAATCAGCCTGTCGGCCTCGGTAATCTGGGCTGTAATCACGGCCCTGATGATCTTTTTTTTGTACTTCCTGTACCTTAATGGAATCTCCCTGCCTAATCCGTTGTCAGAAAAATCCATGACGCTGCTGCTGACTCTCGGTACCTCGGGAATTACATTCTATGTGCTTCTTTTCGGGATCGCGAATGAACATTTGAAGAACTCGGCATATTCGACGATCTACCGGATGGCCAACAAGGACATGCTTACAGGTATAGATAACCGGAGGCGTTTTTTTGAGCTAGCGCAGGATCTATTTGACAGCAAAATGGAAATTTTCGCGGTTATGATGGATCTTGATAAGTTTAAAGAGATAAACGACAATTACGGACATCCTGTAGGAGATGAAGTGCTTAAGGAATTTACGAGGACTATAGGTCCTCAGCTGCACGAGACCGAGGTCTTCGGACGGCTCGGCGGAGAAGAGTTCGCTATTCTTATTCCTGAACGGAGCGAAGCGAATGTGCAGTTATTTATAGAACAGCTGCGGGCTTCGGTTCAGGATCTTTCAATAGTCAGCGGCGATTCTGTTATAAAATTTACAATGAGCAGCGGTATTTCGCGCAAAACCCCGAAAACCAAAGACCTGGATCACCTTCTTAAAGAGGCTGATGACGCCCTGTACGAGGCAAAGGGGTCGGGCCGGAACAAAGTTATATTCCGGGTTTAATCCCGGCCCCTTCAATCAGTCTATTCTGTAGGTCAGCGAAATAATCGGAATAGGTATGAAGGTCCATTCATCTCCGGTCAATCCTGATATCGAATACCGTCCGGAATACTTCTGAACCATTGCCGGTACTACCGCTCCGATATCCCAGCTGAATTTCTCTCCGGCAATCCTGAAGGCTATTGCGGGTCCGATTGCTATAGGCATCGGGTCCCAGGCTGAAGTCGGGTCGGTTGCATAATCCAGCGGCGTATCGTTCATTTCGCCCCAGATAATCCAGTTTTCTGTCACAATGGCGGTATTTTCAGAAAGAATCCACTTTCCGCCGATTGCCAGTACCGCGGCCCATAACTTGAACTCGGAGTTGTCGAAGGTGAATACGGTGCCTCCGCCCAAAGTGAAGTTATGGTCAGGGCTTCCGTGTGAATAGATAAAATACGGCAGCAGTATGCCGGTGAATTCAATCCACGACAGCCCCGCGAAGGACCCGATTGAAAGCGCATCCTTTTCTCCAAGATCATGAATGTATCGGGCGCTCACAATGGCGCCGGGGATGCTGATGCCGCCCCAGAATGAAAAATTGGAATTGAGGCCGTAACTCATCGTTACCGCGGCAATTTCCTGGTCCGAGACATGAAATTCGCCGGGTTCCATTGCAAAACCGGTGGGCATGACTATCATTCTGTTCGAAGCGGAGTCCTTGTACAGGCTTTTCTTGTCGATGTTCGGATCGAGTTTTAGAGCCGAGACGATCGATTTCCTGTATACTTTGACCGCCTCTCCGCTGTAGGCTATCAGGGTTACAAAGTTATCATCAACCTCATATAGAACACCCTGAAATGTTGATTTATCCGATGTTGTAATCCGTACCTGCGAGTCTATGTACATAGACAAATCTGATACCGGTACTTCTGTAAACTGGGCAAAGGTTGTAGCTGCAGGAATTAAAATGAAAAGAACTATAAACAATTTTCTCATATGCTTCTCCTTACGATTGACTTACAATCAGGATAAAAATCTTAGATAGTATAAAATAAATTTAACCAGACTTATTCACTTTGTCAATCAAAGACATGTTTTAACCGGCTTAATGGTGTACCTTTATAACAGGACTATTAAAGGGGTGTTAATCTGACTATTACTGATTGATTTAAATGGGATTCTTCTGTAGTCTATACTCCTTGTTTTATCACCATTTATTGCTAAAATATGGTATCATTTCTGTCAGATTAATATAAGGATTATACGCGATGAGCACATATATGAACAATAATTTTTCGATAGTGCCGCATATGATTAATAAAAGTCCGGGATTGGCGGCTTACACGGCCAAGAATTTCATGCTTCATTCAAAAACATCAAATATTGATTACAGACTTCTCAGGGGCAGAACCCAGAACCTGTCGCTTGTATATATGAAACTAACCCCCAGGTGCAATCTAAGGTGCCTCATGTGCGGGCAAAGGGGAGTAAAAGGTGTTCTGAAGGGGCAGCATGCCATGGACGAATCAAAAAAGATTCTGACCCTTGAAGAATACAAGCCTTTTATTGATCAGATGAGGTTTCACCGGCCCTTATTTTACCTTTGGGGCGGAGAACCCTTCATGTACCCCGAGTTGATGGACCTTGCCTCTTATATAGTTAAAAAAGGTATGGGTTTGACAATAAACACAAACGGAACCTATCTTGAAGAGAATGCCGAGAGAATTGTCAGGGACAAATGGGGAGCAATCTTTGTCTCGCTTGACGGTTTCGAAGATATAAACGATCAGATCCGCGGAAAGGGATCTTACCAGAAGGTAATGAGGGGCATTCAGGCCATCGATCGTGAAAAGAAGCGCCAAAAATCGCAGCTTCCGCATGTAGGTATAGTTTCCGTAGTTACCAATATGAATTATCTGTATATGGATCAGCTTGTAAAGGCCGGTCAGGACTACGGGCTTGCATGGCACATTATCAATCTTGGAACCTACTGTAATGATGCTATAGTAGAGAAGAATAACCAGTGCTACCAGGACACTTTCGGTATAACCCCGACCCATCTTGATGCCTACAACACCGGTTACAACCAGGGTATAGACGGTGATAAACTCAGTGAAATTCTCAAAAAATGCCATTCTATGCACTCGAAATACCCGATTATTACTGTTCCGGTTATAGAACCTTCGAAGATAGGCGAGTATTACTCCAACCCCGAGAGCGTTGTAAGAAGCCGTTGCCCGATACCCTGGTCACAGGTCAATATTAATTACAACGGTGACGTTCATTTTTGCGCCGATTACCCCGATTACGTCCTGGGTAATATCAAGGATGAAAAGTTCTTTAAGATTTACAACAACAAAAGGGCCGTGAAGTTCCGCAGAGAGCTCAAAAAAGCGGAACACGGTATATTCCCGGGCTGCCTCAGATGTTACCAGAACATGCTGTTCGGAAAGCGGATGAAAGGATATTAACGAAATATTAATACTTTTATCTAAGTTCTTTTATTGATACTAACAGACTTGTGGTATAGGATTATTGAATGAAAGGAATCACAAACAGTTATTCCGTATACCTGTTTCCGAGATTGGGAAGATTCTTGTCCGCGCACCTGCGAAAAGGTAAAATACTCGAAACGGTTTTTTATTCACTCGTGTATCCGCCGTTCAATCTTGTCATGTGGCTGCTTTTCAAGATGGACCCCCTGTTCTATCCGTCCATAGAAAAGGTTTCGGTTGATAGGCCTCTTATAATTCTGGGCCACTATAGAAGCGGAACCACATATCTGCAAAAACTGATTGCCGAATCAGGGGCAGTTTCATTCAGTACTTTCCGCAGTCTTCTGTTTCCTTCCCTGGTTATGATGAAGATATTTACGCCGATAGCCGCATTTATCAATAAGCTGAAACTTATGGACTCCGAGAAAAAAGGTCACCGGATGTCTCTGTTTGAAATAGAAGAGGATGAAGGTCTGTTTCTTCACTCGCTCAATACCGAGATGCTGACAGTCTTCTGTCCCTGGATGCTCACCCAGGACGGTACCTCATCGGACGGCATTCACGCGGGATGGAATGATTATAAAAATGAAGATGTTGATATAATATTTCTGAAAGACTACATAAAAAGACAGCTGGTGTCCCAGCACAAGGTCCGGGCGCTGGTAAAAACCAATCCGTCTGTTTTCAGAATCAGAAAAATTCTTAAGTATTTACCTGATGCCAGGTTCATCTATCTCTACCGTGATCCCGTAGAAACCATTCCGTCCTTTTTTTCTCTTCAATATAACTTCATCAGAAAACGGCTTAATAACGAAGAAGTAATCAGATATTTTAACAAAAAGTATACGTTTTCCATGGCGCTGTACAAATACTTTGAAAGAATAAAGAGCAAAATACCTGCGGAACAGCTTCTTACAGTGAAGTTTACCGACCTTAAATTAAAACCTGATGAACTTATTAGGCAGATCTTCGACTATGCTGATTTGGAACTTACCGATGCATATGCCGCGCAGCTTAAACAGAAAAGATCTGAAAAGCATTCAAAGAAGCACCAGAATATTGATTTCAGTTTCGCCGGAATCACAACCGAAAGAATTCAGAAAGATTTCAGGACAATCAGGCAGCACTACGGCTGATTGCCTTTCCCTGAACGTTACTCGGCAATATCGTATACAGTCTTTATAAAAACAGGCATATCTGTGTTATACTTAAAAGTATGAAACAGGAAAAAACAAACGAATACAGTCTTTTAGGTTATGAGCAGGCTTTGTCGGTAATAACGGATAAACTTATTACCGGTGATGTCTACAGGAAAAACATCGGCGAACTGACTCTTGAAATCGTTGCCAACTTTCCTGACGCAAAGATGAAGCCGTCTGAAGAATCAGTCGTTGTCAGTGCGCATGTAAAACAGGACGGTGAAGTCAAAGAGGTAGATGAGCTCTATTTTGACGACGAATCCCTGCCGGATTACAGCTTTGAGATTATTTTCAATCATGACGACGAGACCGGCTATCTGACTGTTTACAAAAAATAAGCAATCGATGGTTTAGCTTGCCGGGATTTTCTGATCCTCATGTTTTTTGTTTGTCTGTTCAAAAAAAAATAGTAGACAACACTTGGCTGCGTGTTTAAAATCCAAGATAGTAAAGTTTAATTCAACTAGTGAGGCCTACATGAAAAAGTTCAGAATCCCTGTCATAATTCTTTTGACAGTATCTATATTCAGCTGTACATCAACCGAGGGCGGATCCTTCCGTGTCGCTTCAAGTGAAAAAAGCTCGGACATTTATCTTGACGGAAAATATAAGGGCCGTGGAACAGCATACGTAACCACCGATAAAAATACACCAATACCCGTAAGAATTGAAACCGCTGATTTTAAGGTTTTTGAAGGTGAAGTAAAACCTGAATATTTGAATGATGATGAATGGCTTGCCATGCACCCGGAAGAAATGATGACATGGTCGCAAACCCTTACATTGGCACTTGGGCTGCCCGGGGTATCATTCCTAATCGCCGGCCTGCTTCTTGGCGACTATGCTACTGTAGACGGTATAAACCAGTATGCTTTGATAGGCGGAGTTATGACAGCTTCTACTATCCCATTCATTATTGACTGGTTTACACCCAAGCCCTACTGGAAAGAAAGCTATTCTTTCAATATCGCAGGCCTTTCGCTTTACGATTCGGAGGGTTACCACAAAGAGACAGGTTTTAATAAATTCGGTCACAACCGTGCGGGGAAATTTACCGACGGCAGCAGCTTTACCGGCAGACTTGTTTCTGGAAAGAAAGCAAGTTTCGGTACATGGACAACAGCCGAGGGCTTGAAGTACACCGGAACCTTTTCAGACGACAAGCTGTCAGGAATTGCAATAACCGAGTTTAAAGACGGATATAAGGCCTATGGACGTTGGGACAGGGGGCTTGCTGCCGGTGTATCAGTCACATACGAATACGATGGACGTCCGCTGGCTCAGCACTTGAGCTACGAGGAAGAAAATTCCGTAGTATATTTGAATCCGTATAATACCAAATTTACCGGAAGCAGGTATAACTGGATCCTGCTTCCGAAGCTTGACATAGCTGCATTCAAAGATTATCCGTTTGAAGGTTATGCGAATGGTCCGGCTGATGCAGTCACAACCGATTACAGTATAATCGTTGAAAACGGTATCTACAAAGACGGCAGGCTTGTTCAGGGTAAGATGACGTTTCTGAAAACAGGCGAGGTTCGTGAAGGCCGTTTTGACGGTGATTTTCCTGTTTCCGGTTCAATTAAGCGGACCGACGGAACGGGTGAAGCTGGTCAGTTTGAAAACGGTGCGATCGTTAACGGAACAAAGAAATACCCGAACGGCGATGTTTATACCGGACAATTCAAGGGCGGTAAGCCCCACGGAACCGGAAAAATGGTATGGGGATACGGTTCAAGCTTTGAAGGCGGTTTTGCGAACGGCGAGCCTCACGGCCCGGGAATATACAAGGCTGGAGATCTTGTTGAACGTGCCGAGTACTATGAGGGCCGTAGAATTGATGAAACCTACAAGATGAGACAGTTTATGGAAGAGCTGCGTCAAGAGAACGAGCGGGAAGCCGAGCGGCTGGAGGAAGAGCTCGAACAAGCCAGACTTGAGGCTGAACAGCGGGAGTATGATGCCTATGTTCAAAGCAAGTGGTCCTCGGATTCCTCTTCGAGCAGTGTTTACCAGAGTATGATTGATTCGCTGCAGGAAGCGGGTGATACTATAACCGGCGGCAGAACAGTAGAACAGATGCATGATGATTTAATGAGCGAAGCAACAGGCTCTTCGAAAGGTTCTTCATCATCAGGCAGCAGCTCATCTTCAGATTTGTCCCTTTCTTCATCATCGAGTACGGGTTCGAATTCGAGTAATCAGAATTCTGCATCATACAGCAGTACCTGGAGTGCATGGGGTCCGTTTGAGGGCGGTATGTCCATCTGGCAGTTCCGGTATATGCAGATTGGAGAGAACCGGTATAAGGTTGAGGTCAAAACAATGGGATCGATGCCTTCGATCAGAAAAGACGGTGTAGTGGCTGCAGCAAAGGTTGAACGCGTTGAAGTAATGTTCGGCAGAACCGGAATCAGAAAAACAATGGAAATAACTGAAGGGGAACCTTCTTCTATAAGTTTTACTGCTGATGAAGATCTGTCATCTTCCTATGCGTGGACAATGAGGGTAGTTTCCAGAACCAAAATAGGCGAGAAACCGCTGAGTAAAAACAGCAGGCAGGCTGACGGCAGCGTCGGGGCGAATTAAATCCTGTAACTGATATTCCGGCTACTCTTTATCAATAGCAAGTTTGTGTTTTATCTACTTGACAATGCAAAGTAGTGGGGTTACTATTAATACTACTTTGCTATACAATGTAGATGGACGGAATATGAACAGATCGCAGATGCTGAAAGGCCTTCTTGAGGGCTGTATTTTAAAGATTATCTCGGCTGAAGAAACCTACGGTTATAAAATAACGGAAGACCTCAACCGCTTCGGTTTTGCAAATTTGAATGAAGGCACAGTTTATCCCCTGTTGATGCGGCTCGAAAAAAAGGGGCTGATTAAATCAGCCGCCAGGGTTTCGCCTATGGGACCGAAAAGAAAATACTTCACAATTTCAAATGCCGGCTCAGAGTACCTTGCTGATTTTTCAGATATTTGGGATGAAGTTTCTGCCGTGGTTGAAAATATAATGTCCAAAGGAGGACGTGATGTATAAAAGCGGAAAAAACAGACTTTTCATCAGTGTTGTTCTGGGTGTAATTCTTTTAATCGGAGGCGGGGCTTTTATTACATTCAGCAGCAGTTCTTCGAAATACCAGATTGTGATCTTCTCCGTCATCCTTCTGCTGGCTGTAGGGACGGTTATTGTTACAGTCTTTGCGATGAAGCGTACAGAAAAGAGAATCAGTTCATTGCCTGATGACTACAAAACCGCCTACATTGACGCCGGCGAGGCTGTCGGGACAAGTCCGCTGAAGGGTTCCGATAAGAAAGAGGTTATGGAAATGATCCTCGAGATTTTTTCACATGCCGCGTTTGCAGACAGGTCCGTTGATGAAGTAACGGGGAATGATATGAAAAATTTTATCGAGGGCTTTATCGACGCTGCGGGGGGCCGTTCATCCGGCTTGTATTATTTTCTCTACGGAACAATGACCATGTTTCTGTATATGATAATCCTGAAAGTCTACTTGTTTCTTAAAGCCGGCGGGATTGATTTCTCGCTTGCCGAGACCCGGACCATGAACCTGCTGATAATAATATTCTTTGCCTGTGTTTCATTTATCGTTCTGCCCTGGCTCATGATTCTGATCCGTAAAGCCGCATCTGAGCAATGGACGGGGCTGAAGAGGATGATGATAGTTCTGCCCGTTGCCGTCCCGCTGATTCTGATTGCATTGCTTGTAGCGGCGGCCGACAGCGCATTTATCCAAAAAATAGATATTCCGGTCCCTATGCTTTCGACGCCTCTTTCATTTGCGGGCGCCGTAATAATAATCGTTGTCTGCGGCGTTCTGATGAGGTATACTCGCAGGAGCCTTTACCATCGTCATTCTTAAATCTTTAATCCGGGTGTTTAACACATAAATAACAAATTCATGCATTTTCTTTGTGTGGTATTATTTATGATTTATATGAAATTGTTAGGAGTTTACAGGTAATGACAGAAACAACAAACCGGCTGGATGTGAATGACTGGAGTACTCTGTTTAGTATTGCGGGAAAGCTGACTGTGCTTATGCTTGTTCTTATTCCTGTTCAGATCGTAATCTTTATTTTATTCCCCCAGCCTCAGAACGCCGAAGGGTGGGTCCGGCTTTTCAGTGATAATGCATTTTTGGGCCTGCTTCATATGGATTTACTGTACCTGGCGAATAATACAATTCTTGTTCTAGTTTATTTTGCGCTTGCTGCTCTGATTTATAATAAGAATAAAAGTATGGTCCTTATTGCCCTCAGTCTCGGTATTATCGGGACTACCTGTTACTTTGCTTCCAATAAAAGTATCGAGATGTTTTTTCTCAGCAGGCAGCTGGCTGTGGCTGAAGATGCTGCCGTTATTACAAGCCTGAAACAGTCCGTGTATGTAATGCTCCTGGAGTGGAGAGGCACCGCGTTTACGGTCTACTATTTTCTGAACGCAATTTCGCTTCTGATATTTGCTGCTGTAATGTACAGAAACTCAGTTTTCAGCCGGGGCACTGCTGTGTTAGGTATAATATCAGCAGTGCTGATGAGTGTACCGTCCACATTCGGGGCAGTCGGCATGGTGTTTTCGCTCCTCTCGCTTATTCCCTGGTATATTTTCTGTGTCAGAATCACTGTTGTGTTTTTCAAATACGGAAAAGCTGAAGCCAGGTAGGAATTGCATCGGTACGGTCCGGCTGCCGGAGTGTTAAAAGTTAAAAATTGCCTTGAATTAGCCCTCATCGTGAATATAATGTATGTATAAGATGGTGGGGTAATGGCAAAGAAAACACTTTTTAACGCGGAAACAATTGCCGGCAGCGACTACGGCAGTATAGTTATCAAAAAGAAGGCCGTGATTTCATACGCGACGCTTGTCCCGTTTATTCAGGCTCACGGCCAGCGTATGCCTCTTTCGAACAAGGGGTTTGGACTGGGGCGCGACAAGACGAATGCAGTAATAATTTCCGATCCTAAAGTTTCCAAGTTTCATGCCTACATAGTGTTCAAAAACAGCAGTGCATTCATAAACGATACCGACAGCACGAACGGCACCTGGATCAATAAAAAGAACATATCAAACAGCAAAGCGGTCGAGTTGAAACACAACGATGTAATTGTGCTGGGTGATACTCAGATTATCTTCAAAACAAAATAGGCTTTCAGGCAAAAGCGGACTTACTTTATAAAAAAGGCGGACCCAATATCATCGGTGCCCGCCTTTAAATTACCCTATCAGGAATTATTCATTATATAACGGAGGATATCCTCCATTCCCGTATGCTCCGTTTTCGTACATATTACCGGCTGTAAGGCATCCCTCCATTTCGACGATGTCATTTGCCTGGACAAGATCCGGGTATGTAGATGTTTGCAGCATAGTAAACTCATTGGAATCGAAGTTGGTGAAGATTACAGAATTTACCCAATCCACGTATTCCAGGTTACCGGTATCAGTGTCTGCAGCATTGCCGTCCAGCAGGTTTCTTGTTGTACCGCGGTCATCGAAAATATTGTTTATTGTTGAAACCACCGGGGTTACAGAACTGAAATAAATACCAGCCGAATAATACGGGGTGGTGCTTCCGTTAGCGATTATATTTCTTTCAATAGTGTAGGTAGCGGAAGTTCCGGAAACATATATAGCATACCCTGAAGAGCCCTTCCCGATAAATGTATTATAACTGATGTCGGCAGTCACCCCGCTTGCTGAGAAATTATAAAAGTCCAGGGCCCGCATATTCCCGCTGCTCGGAACACAGTTGAAGATATTATTCTGAAAAATGAAATCCGCGTTATTGTCCGGGGCTGATATACGTATTCCTACGCTGGTACCAGTATGGGTAATTCTGCTGTTTGTTACCGTGACGCTTCCTCCGGCAAGGTTTAGCCCGTATGCGGAGCTGCTGTAAAAATCTCCGATTACAGCTCCATTTATAGTTGCAGTACCGTTTATAATAATTCCGCCCCATCCGCTGCCGGTAAACTTGACCCTCTGCGCATCAGTTCCTGCAACATCGAGGTTACCGTCAACGGTCAGCGTGCTGCTTCCCATATCGAGCGTAACACCTTCATATATAGTCAGTGTTGCTCCTGACTGAACAGTAATGTTTCCGCCTACAGTGATTGCAGCATCAGCTGCATTTCTGGGTGCAAGGTAGCTGTCGGTTGTGATGGTGATTGCAGAGGACGCAAAATCATCAGCCAGCGGGGTCCCTACGTAGATGCTCACGGACCATTGTGCATACAGAGTGTGGTTTGAAGCATCTGTTACCGTCGTTGCCGGGGTTACTTGAGTGCCGCCGGAAGCAGCCGTAAACCAACCGTCAAGGGTATAACCGGTTAAGGTCGTCGTGGCCAATGTCCCGTAAGCGGAACCATAGGTTACCGAAATAGACGCCGGATCCGGGGTACTGCCGCCATTGGGATCAAATGAAACTGTGTATGAGTTACCTGTCCACTGTGCGTAAAGAGTATGATCAGAATTTGTCGTTACTATTGTATCCACAGTTACTTGAGTTCCGCCGGAAGCAGCTGTGAACCAACCGTTAAAGGTGTAATTTTCAAGGCTCGTGCTCGGCAATGTTCCGTATGATGTTCCGTAGGTTACCGAAATCGAAGACGGAGTACTTCCGCCCTGGGCATCAAAAATTACTGTATATGAATCACCTGACCAGTGGGCGTAAAGCGTATGATCAGAGCCTTCTGTTACAATCGTTGCCGCAGTCACTTCAGTGCCGCCTGAAACAGCAGTGAACCACCCCGCGAAGGAATAACCGCTCCGGCTTGTTGTCGGCAGCGTACCGTAGGGCGAACCATAGGTTACTGTAATAGCAGAGGGGCTCGCAGCGCTGCCGCCCTGGACATCGAAGGTAACTGTTGGATTGTATGTTGCTGCTACTGCTGTTGCTGTTATGTTGATAATATAAGCAGATTCCGTTGAGTCGTTGTTGGCTATCGTAAGAACAGCTGATTTGTCACCCGTTGTCGTAGGTTCAAAACTAAGGGTGAACTGCGTCTCTGAACCGGCCGCTACAGATGCCGCGGGCTGCTGACTGATCGAAAACTGGCTGCTGTCGGTGCCGCTGATCGCAACAATTGAACTGCCGGTTAACTGTAAATCCGTGTCGCTGCTGAGGTTTTCAATTTTAAAAATTGCGTCTCTTGTCTGGCCTGCTTCTGTAGTGTCGGCAAAACTGTAAGAACCGGTGCTGAGAATATTCACGCTGCTGCTGTTAACAACTGTATAGACATTGATTTCTGGAACACCCGTGATATCGGCGGTTGTTTCAGGGTCATCCGGGTTCAGGTGGCCGATCGGGGAGGAAGCAATAAAAAAATCTTCACAAGAGAAAATAACCAAAATAATAAAAAGTGCCGGTAATAGAATCTTTTTCATTCTGACCACCTTAGTATGAAAGTCTTACTGCCACGGTTCCGGGCACTACAGCAACAGAAACAGGCGGGTTCGAGTCTGCAGAATCAGCTGCAAAGAATATAATCGATACGATAGCGGATATTATACCGCCGCCGGCCAGGCCTGCACCAACCCAGAAAAGAGTATTGCTGTTGCTGTCGTATGCGGTGTTGTATGCCAGAATATACGTATCGTACAGAGTTGAAAAATCGGATGTAGCCTCCATATAGGCGGCTTCGGCATCATTTACCGCATTTATTTTTAAGATTGAGTCTATAAGAAAGTAAGCTCCGGTGCCGATCATAGCAGTCCCGGCACCAAGAGTAGACCAGGCAATTACAGCATTGCTGTTTGGGGCAGAAGATTCTTTTTCTTCGGCAGTTTCAGTTTTTTGTACCGGTTCCGCTTCCGGCTGCGGAGCAGCATCGCTTTTCTCTGCCTGAACAGCTTCTTTTACCCCTGCAAGGGCCGAGGCAAATGCAGGCATATCGTCGATAAGCTCATCGAGACTTGCATAGATGCCTTTTGCTATACCTGCTGTCTCTGAAGTTTCAGTTTCAAGCATGCGGGCTGATAAAATATAGCGGGTTCCTACTTTTGCAATATCGCCGGTTACTATGTATTCAGCAGACAGCAGTTTGCCTATTTCAAGCTGGCAGCTGTCGTCAGAGCAGCCTGAGTAGGAAAACTCAAGTTCCTTCAGGATGGTATCTCTCTGTGCTGTATCGATTACCCTGTATTTTCCTGTATCAAAAAGAGAGGCGGACAGAAACGAAATGATTGACTTCATATCGCTCTTCGAAATACTGTTAACTTCAAAATCCATTACTGTTGTGACCGGTTTATCAGCAAACACTGAAACTGATAAAACTGTAATAACAAATAAAGAACAAATTAACTTCTTCATATTTGTCTTACCCCCTCATAATAGTAACATAAAAATTATAACCTACAAAATATAAAGTCTTTTTACCCCTGTTTCACCTGGTCGTAGGTGACAACCCTGTTCTTACCGTCACGCTTGGCCTTGAAAAGCGCCTTATCGGCTGATTCCAGCAGGTCCTCCGGTGCTTCAATGCCCTTATGCATTTCAGCAAACCCCAGGCTGATTGTTACGGCTATATTGTTCTTTCCGTCGCTGAAAAAGTCGTTAGCGATAATAGAACGGATTCTTTCTGCCACCGGTTTGCCGCCGTTAATATCGGTTTCAGGCAGAATGCAGCAAAACTCTTCGCCCCCGTAGCGGGCAAGAATATCAGTTTCTCTTAATGTATCATTGATTCGTCTTACAAGTTCGATCAGTACGGTATCACCGAATTTATGGCCGTATGTGTCGTTGATAAGTTTAAAATTGTCAATATCGATCATAATAACTGAAAAGCAGTAATCGTACCTCTTGAAGCGCGCGAATTCGTCGGTTAGCCGAAGGTCCAAAAGTCTTCTGTTGAATGCCTTGGTAAGAGGGTCCGTCATGTTAAGGGTCTGCAGCTGTCGCTCTACAATAACTGATTCGGTGACATCCTGAATGGTAATAATGCAGCTGTCTACCTCGTTTTCCTCATTTTTCAGCGGGGCGATAACAGCCGACTGCTGCATGAACTCAAAATGGTAGTTGTGCGAGCCCTTGGGTTTGAACTTGAACAGGTAAGAGTGTATTGCCTGTGAAAGAAAAGCTATATTGCCGAAGGTGAAAACCGATTTACAGTTCCGCAGGAAGCTCGGCGTTTTAAGGTATGGAAAATACAGGTAGATGTTTTTTCCGAGAATCTCGTCCCTGCTTATTCTGCTGTGATCTTCCATCCAGCGGTTCCATTCCAGAACCTTGTAGTTTTTGTCGAAAATAACAACACCCTGGTTGAAAACATCAAGAATTTGTCTACTATCCATTAATCGACTCCCAGAAATGCTTAAGACCGTCTTTCAGTACAGGTGATGAATCATTATTGGTTACTATAAAAAGATGTCCGCTAAGATCTTTATCTTCGAATTTGAACTGGGTTTTCATCGCAATGACGTTTGAATTGCTGTTGAAAGATTCATCGTCGAAGAACTGCTTGAAATTACGCGCGATTATAATCCGGGGCGGAAAAAAATTAATATGTATCTTGAGAAGATCATAGAATTTGCTCAAACATGCGCCTATAAGGATATTGCCTATCTCCATCAGGGCCTCCCTGGCAAGTCCTGCCAGCGGCGTCGGAAAGGGGTATTTTGATTCTCCCTTTTCAAAATATGACAACAGATCGTGGCCGGCCCCTTCGGGAAAAACAAGCAGCGCAACACCAGCTACTTCACCTGAAAAATGCTGTTCTACAATATTGTACTTTTCTTTCAGGCCGGTCTGGCTTTCAATATATTCCTCTATTTTGTCGATGCTGATTACATTGGCTTTCGGGGTATCGAGCGCTATAAAAATATCGATCATATCTGCAAGTTCAGCAGAGGCGGAACCGAAGGCAATATTAAGTGTTTCCTGCAGAATATCTAATTCCAACGGAGTGAAAAAATCTTCTTTCATTCAATCAGCTCCCATTTTCTATCGATTCATGGCTAATTCAGCCTGTGCCAGTACTAAACCGATTCTGCTTTCAGTTACCGGCTTGTTTATAAATACCATCGCACCAAGCTGGTTGACCATCTCTACAGTTTTTTTCTGAATGTCTGCAGAAAGTACCGCGACAAGAGCCTCCGGGTTGATTTCTTTAATTAACCTGAGTGCCTCTTTGCCGTCCATTACGGGCATATTCAAATCCAGAAAGGTGAAATCGGGATTACTCTTTGTAAACTGTTCAACTGCCTCCTGCCCGTCAGAGGCTTCAATTACCTGATGATCTCCGCATTTACGGATGATACTAACAATCATCGTTCTCTGCGCGATAGAATCATCCACAACAAGAATTTTCAATCTGTACTCCAGTAGTCATCTCTAAACAAATTCTGTTTATATAATAAGTTTAAAGTATAAGAATAACAGAAATCAGGCTGCAATGGTAGAGTTATTAGTCAGGGGCTGATAATAAGTTCAGCAGGGCAGAATCGATTTCAGCTGACAGCTGTAGTATTTATCAAGCTCGGTTTTAGTTAGGCTGAACAGGGTAAACGGAGTGCCGTAGAAAACCGTCAGGAGCCTTACAACATATTCTTCAATATTGACATTACCATCCAGGTCGCCGTCCTGCACCGCAGTATTCAGATGGTGTGCAAAGAATATATCGAGCGGTTTTCCGTCTGCCTGATACAGCTGTTCGTCTATATCCGGAAACAGGGCCTTTTTTTCCAAACGGCTCAGGGTGTACTGGTTCGGCTTTTCTTTGATGCCGGAGATGAAGCCTATTAAGCCTGTCATGATCTTCATATGGTTATCGATTCGTGTTATGCTCATAAATGCATGCTGAATTGCCTTTACGCCTGATAAAGACCGCTGAATTGTTTCTATTTCGATTCTGTAATTCCAGATACTCATGAAATACAGAAGAATGTCGCCCTTGTTTGGAAAGTACTTAAAGTAAGTCACTTTTGATATTCCGGAATCCGCACAGATTTTGTTTATGTTTATATCGTCGAATTTGCTGTTCTCCAGGCCCTTAAGCACTTCGTTAAGCAGGTCAATCTTAATTCTTGCCTTCCGTACTTCGAACTTTGATACATCACTCATTGCTTCCGCCCTGCAAATAAAAATCGGTTAATATATTAAAGTACCTGTCAGGATTCTGCAGCCATGGAAGGTGGCCGGAATCTTCAAGAACTATTTTAGATGATTCTTTAAACCGGTTGTATAAAACATCATAATCGCCGCCGTATATGTCGTCAGCCCCGTACAGTATCATAACCGGAATTCCATCGGCTTTTACGGGAAAATATGCATCCCTGTTTAATATAGATTTTTTAGTTTCAATCATTGCTCTGCTGAATATTCCGTTAAGCCAGTTTGCGTCAGCATCTGCGGCTGAGGCCGGGTCGGCAAAGTAGTTTTTCCATACCATATTCATCAGGGCCCTCGATGATGAATCGCCTATGGGGCCCGGAATGAACGCGGTGCCCGACAATATGCCCATTTTCAGCCAGCCGGTCCCGCCTGACTGGTTTTTATTGTACTGCATCACCTTCTTTTCCATAACCTTCCAGTCTTCACCGGTACCAGTTGAGCTGTTGGATAAAAATAATGAATCAACGTGCTGCGGATATTCTGAAAGGTAAAACTGTGCCAGCAGGCCGCCCCATGAATGGCCGAACAGATGAAATGATTCAATATTCAGTTCCTTCCTTATAACCTCGATGTCGTCAAGGTAGCTGTCAATTCCGAACTCCTCGCCGGCTGCCTTAGAGCCGCCCGTCCCCCTCTGGTTGTACATTATTACGTTGAAGCCTTTTTCGTTTAAAACTTCCGCGACCGGGTACAGATAATTGGGGACCCCCGGTCCGCCGTTAATAAGCAGGATGGAATCTCCTGCCCCTGCGAATTCCCACAGGTCAATTGTGCCGCCGGCATATTGAATCGATCTGAATGATGAGTTTTTGTATTCCGGCGCAGCATAGGTTTGCTTGCTGCCGGTTGTACATGAGGCGGCAGATAACAGGAAGAAGACGGCTGCCGCTGTTCCGGCGTTTATCATAAATTTCATATAGGGTCTCCTTAATCTCTTATTTACTTTACCTGAGTAAAGTAAATAAGTCAAGAAGTTGTCGGCGTGTGTTCTCCGGTTATGCAGCCGCTATTGCACGTCCCCGTTGAGATAATAAAACGATTATTTTTTTATTTTTTTTCAAAATATTCGCATTTTAATAATTCATAACTTATAATTTAATATATTACTTTTGAGGAAGATAAAGATGAAACTTACCGCTAAATTTTTGTTATTTTTATTGGGAATACCCTTTGTTATCCTGTCGCTTACCAGCGTGGTGACCTTTGTCATTCAGCGGAATGCAATGCAGGAAGAGATAATGAAACAGCAGGAATTTTTGGTCAACGAAGTGGCTAATGGTATAGTTGCTGAACTGCGGAAACCCGGCCAGAAGGCCGTAGATATAGCGTCATTGCCCATATCAAAGGCCATGCTGCGGAACCCTCCGCCGCTGGGTTACAAAAAGGAAGTATATGAAAGTCTTCCGGGTTATTCCGAGTTCCTTCAGACAGTAGCCGGTTTTGTCGATGAAAGTGTAGCTCTGGCCTACCTGGTACCGGAAGCAACCGGGGCGCTTCTAATCAATACCTGGATAGATGTCCCTGAGGATTATGACGGCAGGGATAACGAATATTATACCGGTCCGGTCAAGTCGAAGGGGCTGTATGTTACCGAGCCCTACCTGAACCCGGAAGGTGTCGAAGGCACCGACCCGACTGCAGTTACAGTATCCTACCCTGTGATGGACGGGAGCAGACTGCTTGGAGTTTCGGCCATAGACATAGGTTTGAGCGGAATCTCAAATTACGTTGCAAGCGTCGCAAAGCGAACTAATTCTTCTATCGGACTGTTTACGACAAACGGGTCAATTATATACGATAAAAACATTACCGATAAAACCAAGATATACAATTTCTCAACCCTGCTTGATATGCTCGGGGCTAAAAACAAGGCGGAGGCTGAATCTGTTCTTTACGGAGGCAAGACCGCCCGTGTAAGACTGTATGCCGCGCAGGATTTATATGCAGTAGCAACGCCGGTTCCGGGTACAAACTGGATGGTAAGCGTGTCTTTCCCCGTATCCGACATAACCAACAAGATACTGCGCTCTGTACTGCCCATCAATATCGCTTCCATGGTGGTGCTCCTTCTAACGTTGGGTATAGTCGCTCTTGTTCTTAACATTACAGTTATAAAGAGCATCCTGAAAACCTCAGATTACCTTGGCCTGGTTGCCGGCGGTGATCTTACAATTCAGGTTGAAGACAAGCTTATGACGCGCAAAGATGAAATCGGTATTCTGAGCCGGTCGCTGTCTGAAATGGCTGCGAACCTTCAGGACATTGTCGGCAAGGTCTCGGACGCAGCCACCTATATAGCCTCGGGAAGCAAGCAGGTCAGTGATTCGAGCCAGCTGCTCTCAAGCGGCGCAACCGAGCAGGCAGCAAACGCTGAAGAGGTTTCGAGTTCGATGGAAGAGATGAGCGCCAACATCAGTCAGAACGCAGAAAACTCCGGTCAGACAGAAGCAATAGCCCTGAAGGCGGCTAACGATGCAAAAGAAAGCGGTGAGATTGTTAAAGAAGCGGTAGAAGCAATGACGCTTATCGCAGACAAGATCTCTATTATTGAAGATATTTCGCGAAATACAAATATGCTGGCGCTTAACGCAGCTATCGAGGCCGCAAGGGCAGGCGAGCATGGAAAGGGTTTTGCCGTAGTTGCGTCCGAGGTTAAGAAACTTGCCGAACAGAGTCAGAAAGCCGCTAGGGAAATTACTGAACTTGCTGAAAAAACCGTAAGCCTCTCGATGAGTTCGGGCGAGAAACTGTCCAAACTTGTTCCGGATATCGAGAAGACTTCTTCGCTTGTCGAAGAGATCAGCGCGGCAAGCAAGGAACAGCAGTCCGGTGTTGAACAGATAAACCAGGCAATCAGACAGCTGGATAACACAATTCAGGCAAATGCTTCATCTTCGGAAGAACTTGCGGCAACATCAGAGGAACTTGCGGCGCAGGCTGAACAGCTTAAGGCCACCACTGAATTCTTTAAAATCAAAAGATTTGTTTCCGGTCAGAATATTTCAGGTTCAAAGAAGACTTCTCAACGGGCAAAACAGCCCGAACAGAAAACACTCCCGAAGGCTGAAACTGCAGTGAAAATGAAAGTACAGCCCGAGCAGAAATCTCTTCCGCCGGTGGATGTCATCGATGAGGATTTTGAATCATTCTAAGGTATAGGTTTTTCATACCGTAAACACAAATTAACCGGCGCCCGGCTGCTGTCAGCTGAGCAGCCGGTTTTTTTATAATTGCATCCTTCACGAACCGGATTATTCACAAAAAAGAAAATTGGTTTACCTTGCCTTCTGAATGTATTATCATGATCCTGTGACTGATATAAAACATCTGCTTCTTGTCGAAGACGAAGTTCTCATTGCGCTGTCGGAAAAAATGAACCTTGAAGCTATGGGGTATAGGGTCACCGAGGTTTATAACGGCGAGGATGCCGTAGCCTTCATCAGGGAAGAAAAAGAAAAGATAGACCTGATACTGATGGACATCGATCTCGGCAAGGGTATGGACGGTACTGAAGCCGCGCAGCATATTCTGTCGAAGCGCGAGAT
>QKCC01000220.1 GCA_003245835.1 Spirochaetales bacterium
CGAGGCTGTGGGTAAACGGCAGCACCGCTGACAATTCATTCGAAGTGCTTGCGGCAAACTACGGTTATTACGACCACGGCAGCTTATACCCTGCCGGCATAATGGAAACACTCTGGTCGCTTGCAGGCGCCGGCATAAACAGCACGGGCGGCTACATGATCTTCTACTACACCTCGCAGGTACGTTATTTACCCGACAGTACTCCTGACACGTGGAGCACCTGGGAAGACCGGCTGGTAAACGATTCTAACCCTTACCCGCTGACAGGGTGGTACAGGATTGAGGCCGGCGCAGCCGAGGCTGACTTCGGCAGCCTGTACTGGTATGACACCCTTGATGCACTGAAGACAGGAGAAAACAGCGGCGACGGCGATCCCGCTGATTACGGCAGTCAGGTCAATGCACTCGTAAGCACAATGTTTACCACAGCCGACCTCGACGGCACAGCCGACGCAAGAATGACAACCAGCCTTGACGATTTCGGCACCGGCGCGCTTAACCTGCCGTAAAAAACAGACCACACCCTTTTCAAAAACTCCACAAAAAAGCCGTCCATTGCGGACGGCTTATAACAAATCGGAAAATGTCTGGTTCGGTTATTATTTGATCTTCGGAATCTCCGGTTTGAAGCTTTTCCAGTCGGGAATTTTGAAGCCTGCCGGAAATTCCGACGGGTTCATAGGCAGCCATGTCTGGTTTCGGCCGAAGAACAGGATCTTCCCGCGGACTACAAGCTTACCGTCTTCTTTCCATATTTCACAGTCATATACGGCAGGTTTCTTGTCTTCCTTATCACCCGGATCCATTATCTTGCCGGAACCCCATTTTTTACCGTTGTCTTTCAGGTCCCAGATTATAGTCAGAGCATTGAATGCCGGATCTCCGACCAGATACGGGGAGCGGTCTATCTGCCGGTACATATCATCGTCGATGTACTTTCCATCATCATCGAATGACGCAATAATACGTCCGTAGATTTTCCCCTGATACTTATAAACAGCAACTACTCCCTTCGGGTTACCTGTTTCATCATCGACTGTTTTCCATAATCCTGTAATGTCATCCGCAGCAAAGAGGGCTGCAGGGACCAGCAGGCTTACCACAACTACAGACAGCAATATCCTGGCAAATCTTTTACTCATTCAATCCTCCATAATGATTCACTAATTTTAAAGCATGTTCCGAAAAAAACCAAATAAAAAAGATGAACATTAATTCACAATTTGGGAGTGATTACAAAATCTCAGCTTACAAGCTCCGGTACCACAAAAAAAGCCGCCAAGCTTGAAGCCGGGCGGCAGTTTTAAAAGGGTAGAAAAATTTTAATAAAGTCTTGTCTCAATTATCTCATCTACTACTATATCAAGCTTTGCAGCTTCTTTCAGGTAATAGTTTCGTTCGTCGGTTTCGAGGCATTCGGGCGGAAAACATCCCCTTGTGGTAATAATGTCGTTCACGAACATCTTGGTGAACAGGAACGCTGCCTGTCCTGTAAAATAAGATTCATGCGTAATTCCGGCTTTCTGATAAGCGTCAGTCAGTCCGGGAGCATAACAGTAGAGGTCAATCTGGCTGGTTCTGCCGTCCTTCTGCCCTGTAACACGTACAAGGAATACACCGTCTTCCGAAACCATTCCCTCGTCAAGAACAGCCTTGATTTCGTCCGGATACTTGGGTGCCGGGGGCGTAAGTTTTTCGATTATATCCATCGGAACAATCTGCTGTCCCTTGACCTCAAGCTTCTCAGACGACAGAAGTCCCATTTTGTAAAGCGATTCAGCAAGTTCAAGTCCGGGACCGCCGTACCTGAAGTTGACTTCTTTCACGCCCTTCAGAACCTTGTCTGCAAGCAGACCCATTGTTACAGGTTCTTCGTGCTCATGGTCAGTCATTCTCTTAAGACCGGCACCCTTGAACTCCGTCATTTTTGGATTATTGAACGGGGGAACCCTGACGAACTCACCGTTTTTATAGATGATGGGTTCGGCTGCCATATCTGCGAATGCGGTTTCAGGAGACCACCAGAACGGAATGAATTTTTTTGACCATATTTCATCATAAACAAAAATATCAATCCGATCGCAGCTGTCAAGTTTCTCGACACCATGCCTGGTAAGAACATTCGCCATTCCCGGGGCTGAACCGGTATTTATCAGGGCTGTCAGCCCCTTTGCTTCAAACTCTTCAGATCTTGAAAAACATCTCTTTACGGCAGAGATAAAATCCATATCGCTTACCGGTCCCGAAGCCAGGTCCTGGTAGCATGCACCGACGGCAAGAGCCGCGTCCATTACATTCATATTGAAATCCGGAGCAAGTCCGTTAACAATTAAGTCACATCCCTGCGCAGCGGCTGTAATCTCGGATACGTTCCTGGCATTGAGCTGTACCGCCCTGCCCTTTTTAAGCTTACCCGCTACATCATCAGCGGCTTTCTGATCATAATCCGCACAGATTACCTCTGAAACGTTAGCTTCTTCATCAAGCCTCTTTGCGATAGTGCTGCCCTGGGCACCCACTCCAACAACTATTACCTTTTTCATCTTTGTCTCACCTCAATTAAGCCGTTCCGGCCGATTCAGACTCTGCGTCTGTTTTTAAAGAATGGTAATATTCAGTAAATATTCCGCCCGGCCGTCCTTTTCGGTCGATACGGAGAAGCCTTCTCAACAGAAGACCACCTAAATAGATTGTACACCCATTCTATTTTTATTTCAATATCCCGGCGCTGACATAGCGATAATTCCATGCTGACAGAAAACAAACAGAGGCATTTGATTGAACCTTCAATAAGATTTATGGATTTAAGCGGCGGATTCAGGAATGCGGAGATAAAAAAGCCGTCTGCCTGTGTAAGGCAGACGGCTCTGAAGCTGCTATAATTCCGCTACGGTTTCTTTAACTGCTTCTTCAAAGACGCCGAGAACAAAATCGGCATCTTGGTCGGTGTGCTGGGTCGAGATAAACCACGGTTCTCTTGAATCGTTGTCGGGCATAACGCCCTTCTCGATACACTTCTGAATAATCATGTCGTAAGTTTCATGATCGCCTTCAGCCCAGTGCCTGTACTCGGTACAGACAGGTTCCTCGGTAAACACGATTCCGGGCATTGAATCCGGCCCCTGGATAACATAGGGCAATCCTGATGCATCAAGAATCTTCTTCCAGCCTTCCTTAAGCTTGCGGCCGTGCGCGTCGGCTTTCTCAAGCTCACCGTCGGCAATGAGGTCAAGGGTCTTATCGGCAGCAGCCATTGCCACGACGTTTGCGCCGTAGGTTCCGCCGTGCGGAATCTTGCCGGGTCCGACTTCGCCCATGATTTCCGCCTTGCCTGCTATGGCAGCAGCCGGAAACCCGTTTCCGAGACATTTGGCGTACGTAACAAGGTCGGCCCGTACGTTGAAATACTCCTGGGCTCCGCCCGGTGCTATTCTGAAACCGGTTTTAACCTCATCCATAATCATAACAATTTCATATTTATCGCACTGTTCCCTGATAAAGTCCAGAAATCCCGGCTGAGGCATAATCGATCCCTGGTTTCCAAGCAGCGGTTCTACAATAATACAGGCAATTTCATGCCACCTTTCCTTAAGTCTTGATTCAAGGAACTCAAAGTCGTTAAACGGCAGAGAATATATCAGATCGCCGATCATCCGCGGGATACCGGACCCCTGCGGAACAAGAAACGGAGACCATCTGTAACCTACGCCAGAAGTCGGCGGATATGTATTCCATAAAGAATAATCGTGGAAACCGTGATAGGCTCCGTCGAATTTCAAAATCTTGTCACGTCCGGTAAAAGCCCTTGCGATTCTCATCGCACCCATCGTGGCTTCAGTTCCGGTATTGGACATCCTAACGTAATCAACCCCGGTAAGCTTTTTAATCTTTTCAGCCACCCTGATTTCATACTCATTTGTCATTGCGAAACAATTGCCTATTTGCATCGCTTCCGCGACGTGATCAATTATTTCTTGTCTTGCGTGTCCGAGAACCACAGGTCCAAAGCCGAGGCGGTAGTCTACGTATTTTTTATCGTCCTGATCCCATAAATACGCGCCTTTGGCTTTTTTTACGACAAGAGTTTCCTCGTCGCCCCAGTAACGGAAATTGGATGATACTCCGCCTGGTATAGATTCGGTTGCTCTTTCATACATGGCCCTGCTTTTAGGTCCGCTTTTCATTTTAATTACCTCTTAAGAAACTATGTTGTGTTTTGTGATTATTTATACAATAATGTACTATCATGAATCTGACTAATATATAACACCATCCTGTTAATAGTCATTTTTTCATAGATCAGGAGAAAATATGTTATCTTCAAAGGAATTCCTCCCGCCCGAACTCAATAAAGTTCAGCCCAGGCCCAGACTTTATAGTTTTTTTGAGGAAAAAAGAGTCGTAATCATAGAAGCCGGCCCCGGACAGGGAAAAACAGCCGCTGTCTATGATTTTGTCACAAATGAAGACCAGAAATGCGTCTGGCACCGCATTCAGAAGCGCGACTCGGACTACAAGGTTTTCATCAGGCGGCTTGAGAAGGTTCTTTATTCATTTCTTAATTTAATTCAGCGCGACACTTTCGAACCGGACGATACCGAGACAGCAGCTCATAATGCCGAGAGCTTCTGCGAATCCATTATTAATAAGCTTCCCGACGACCTGTATCTTATTTTCGACGACTTTGAATTTATCAATACTGCTGCAGGAACATGTGCCGTAATCGAACGTATACTGGACCTGTTCTCAAGGCGCATCCGTATTGTCATTCTTACCAGGGACGCCCCCAACCTGTCGCTGGCAAGAATCCGCTCGCGGAAAGAGCTTACCGAGCTTAAAAACAGGGATCTTGCTTTCAACCGTGATGATACTCATTCACTGATGTACAATATCTACGACATGAGCGTCGACACGCTTGTACTTGAGCGGCTGCTCGAGGTTACCCAGGGGTGGACTACCGCGATAATCTTCCTGCTTGAAAAACTCTGCTGCCTGAGTAAAAACGAAAGGGATCAGCTGCTCGAAAACTTCCTGATTAACGGGACCTTCAACGAGATTGATGATTACCTTAGAACACAAATCCTTCAGCAGCTGCCTCCTGACCTGGCGGACACCATAGTCAGAATCAGTATTACGGAAGATTTCACACCCCAGCTGATTGAGTCCATCACCGGAAAAAGCGGCGTCAAAACAATCAAAGAACTCCAGAACATGAACCTATTCATCAAGCTCGGAGATCAGCATTCATATAAATATTCATTTAACCCTGTGTTCAGGGCATTCCTGATGACTGAGTTCGAAAATCTCGAAAAAAACAAAAAAAATGAAACACTGATAAAAACTGCAGACTACTACCTCGAAGAAGAAGAGAACATCAGCCGCGCCGTTGAATATCTGTGCGAAGCTGAAATGTTCGAGGAAGCGAAACAGCAGCTGATCAACTATTCTGAAGAATTTATTAAAATCAATGAATATGAATCGATCAACGAAATACTGAGCTGCTTTCCGGAAGAGATGCAGGAAACCGACCCCTACCTTGCGTACTACAGCGCAATCGTGAATAACCTGATGGAGCCGGAAGAATCGAGAAAGCAGCTTCTTAAACTGCTTTATATTTTTAACAGCACGGGCGATCGCGACAGAGAAGCTTCCATCTACTCGGTCCTGTTGACCAACTACTTCTTTTTCCAGACAAATGCCGAGACGGTTACCAATATTATCAATATGGCCGAAGAGTTCCTGCTGAAGCACGGATCAGACATTTCCGTGGAGCAGGAGGAGCTCCTGACAGCATTAATCCCGCTCGGGCTGTGGTGGACGGGCGCCTCAAAAGACAAGGCGCATGAAATAGCGCTGAGAGCTGAAGAGACTTCGAACCGGCTTCACAATGAAGAGGCACTGCTTTGTTCAAGGCTTGTACTTTCGAAGATCTATATTTCCAGCGGCGACCTGAATAACGCAAAAAAGCTTCTGACAAAGACAGAAGCCCTGTTCAATGACGGCTCCTTTCACCTGTACAAGCAATACCAGAGCCTTTCGAGTTTTTATCTCGGCGATACATATTTCTACTGCGGAGAACTCTCTACAGCAATTTCGCAGATACATAAGGCCCTTTCATCATCCGGTACTGAATTCGCATTCAGACCATACCTCGAACTCAACCTTGTATATTACAACCTGTACCTGAACAATATTGATAAGGCTGATTCCCTCTATGAGAGACTGCGCGAACATAACTGGGGCCAGAACCTCTACCTGAAATACAATTACGAATTTCTGTTTCAGATGCTTATAGCCTACAGAAACCAGAACAAGCACAGGGCTAAATATTACTGTAACAGGCTGCGCGAACCCGAAAACGAAATCCTGCTGCAGACAGACTTTCCGTTCAGTATTCTCGCCCTGGCGGAAGTCGTTATCTATACCGAAGGGCTTTCCAAATGTAACGAAGCGGTAGTTAGGCTGCTGGAACCCCTGGAAAAAGAAGAATACCCCTACGCTTACGCCAGCGCGATGGCAATAATGGGTTATATAAAGTCCAATAACAGCTCACACTCCGAGGCCGAACGGTATTTCAGTGAAATGACAAAGGTCGTAAAGGAAAAATCCTATACAAATCTTGAGATATGTTCACCGGAACTCCTTCGGGAAATAGCAGAGACAAGCAAGAGCAGCGTCTTCGAAAATTTTCCAAGACTGAAGCACGATAAGCAGTACGAAAAGATTTCTTCCGCAGACCACGAGCTTGAGATTAATACCCTGGGAGTATTCAGCGTTATGATTAAGGGCAAAGAGATCTCGGCTGAACTGCTCGGGGGACAGAAACGCGTCATGGATCTGCTGAAGCTGCTTATAGTCTACCGGAAGACTGGAATAATGAAAGAACGCGTGTACGAAATGTTCTGGCCCCGTTATTCCTACAAGAGTGCACGAGACAACCTCAACACCATAATCTACCGCCTCAGAAAACTCCTTAACACTAAAGAAGAGTTTCTGTACACAGACGTCAATTCAATACGGTTTAAGGAAAACGCGGTACTGACCGATGCAGACAGGTTTCTTGATTTCATAGTCCTGGGCAACGACGCTGAGAAGAACGGAAATCACGAGGTTTCAATCAGGATGTACAGATCCGCAGTTGAGATATACAAAGGCGATTTCCTCGAGAATGACCTTTACTATGACTTCATAAGGGACGAGCGTGAAAACCTCAGGTCGAAGTTCAGAAACCTGCTGTTCAGAATGATTATACTCTCGCTTAATGCTGCAGAATTCCGCGAAGCCCTAGACTGGTCCAAGAAACTGATCGAAACGGACCCGCTCTGCGAACCTGCATACCGCATGCTTATGATAGCAAGCGCCGCCGTCGGCAACAGAAGTGAAATTCCCAGACTGTTCGATAAACTGAATAAAAAGCTTCAGGCATATTACAAGGTAACGGCTGATGAAAAAACCATTCAGCTGAGAGAAAAACTGCTCGGCGGGGTCTCGCCGGAAGAAACTATGTGGAGGGACGAAACCAT
>QKCC01000179.1 GCA_003245835.1 Spirochaetales bacterium
TCTGTTCGGCACAACCTATTTTTATTTTACGGCTTTCGATAAACCGCTTTCCGATCCGGATGTCAGGCGGGGACTGAGCCTGATGCTGCCGTGGGACAGGATTAGAAACAGCCGTAATTTTTTCCTGCCGTCGGCAACACTTGTTCCTGTTATACCTGGATACCCTGAGGTGGAAGGCATCGGGAAACGTGATATGCAGAAGGCGCTGCAGCTTCTTCATAATGCCGGGTACACCAAAGGCAGCGGAATAGGAACCATCACTATCAGAATTCCTGAAAGCCGCGACAGTATGTATATAGCAGCCATTATGAAAGAGACGTGGGAAAAATTTCTTGATGTAACTGTAGATATCGATGTAAGGCCCTTCAGCGAATACTACGACAGCCTGAAAATGCCCGGTTACTCGCTCGGAACAACTTCATGGATAGGAGACTATGCTGACCCGCTTACCTTTCTTCAGATGTGGACAGCCGACAGCAACCTGAACCTGAACGACTCAGGCTATGATAACCCTGCCTACGATAAACTGCTTGAGCAGGCGGTAAAAGAAAAACCGGAAGAACGATACCTGATGATGGCTGAGGCCGAGGAAATCCTGCTGTCTGAAGCACTGGTGCTGCCGCTTGAAAACTATCCGGCATTCAATGCTGTGAATACGGACACCCTCAAGGGATGGTATCCGAACGTCCTCGACATTCACCCGTTTAAATACATGTACCTGCTTAAACCCGAACTTCCCGGCGGAACAGCCGATCTTGGTACTCAGCAGCAGCTCTGCGTGAAGTGAAAATTGGATATTGCCTTAAAACGAATCCTGTTATAGATTGAAGCCGTGAAAAGAAATGACCTGCCTTCCCAGAAGATCCTTCGATCCGAGATACAGGATGCGATGAATAAAGTTATTGAGAGAGGCGATTTTGTTCTCGGTAAAGAGACCTATGCCTTTGAAGAGGCATCCCGCAGCTATTTGGGCGCGGAATATGCCTTCGGCCTCAATTCAGGTACAGATGCTGTACGCTTTGCGCTGATGGCGCTCGGTATCGGGCCCGGCGACGAAGTCATAACATCTCCGTTCTGTTTTATTTCAAACGCCGAGGCAATTGCGCTCGAAGGCGCAACCCCTGTGTTTGCAGACATTGAACCGCTTACTTTCAACATGGATCCGGAAGCGATCGAAAGGGCAATTACCCCAAAAACCCGGGCGGTACTGCCGATACACATGTACGGCCACCCGGCAGACATGACCGCAATCAACAGGATATGCCGAAAGCACGGTCTTGCTGTCATTGAAGACGCCTGCCAGGCGTTCGGAGCGGAAGATGCAGGGGTAAAGTCAGGCGCATCCTCGATGTTCGCGGCTTTTTCATTCTTTCACACGAAACCCCTCGGTGCCTACGGCGACGCAGGGATGCTGACGACAAACGACCCCGGCCTTGCCGATAAAATAAAGCTGCTGCGTAATCACGGCAGCCGTCAAAGGTATTATCATGAAATTATAGGCTGCTCAAGCCGTCTAGACACACTGCAGGCTGCAGTGCTGCTTGCACAGCTCAAATATCTTGAGGCCAGAATCGAAGCGGTCCGGGAAGGAGCAGCCCGGCTTACCGAAGGACTTGCAGGCGTCGGAGATTTAATCACCCCGGCGGAATCCGAAGGGTTTCGGCATATCTACAACCTGTATACAATCCGGACATCGAGAAGAAATGACTTACTCGAACACCTTCAGGGAAGGGGCATACCGTGCAGCGTAGCCTTTCCGCTGTCCATTCATCTGCAGAAATCTTTCGAATACCTCGGGCATAAACTGGGTGATTTTCCCGAGAGTGAAAAGGCCCAGGAAGAGATAATCTGTCTTACCGTAGACCCCTACGCCGAGGCTGAAGATCTGGATGAAATGATCAGTGAGATAAAAAGATTCTACGAATAGTTCCCGCTCGGCAGTCAGGACCGCCCCTTTACGGGAGGGGCAATCCGCTGAATGTTATATATACTTGTTATAACCTTTGAGCATAATGAAGCTCTCGGTCGACGAGATTCCTCGAACCTGTGAAAGCTCCTGCGTCAGGAACTTCACAAGTCCCTTATTGGAATTTACAAGCACCTCGATCATCAGATCATAACGGCCGGTTGTAATGTTGACCGACTGGACGTTCTCAAGCCGGGAAATCTCGACAGCCTTTGTTTCAAGCATAGAAGATTCTGTTACTGTCGCGGCTACCATTGCTATCAGCTGGTTTTCAAGGATGTCGGGATTGATCATCCCCCTGACAATCATAACACCTGAATCCTTCAGCTTCTTCAGCCTTTGCCTTATTGCCCCTTCGGACAATTCCAGCTCACGTGCAATTGTGCTATTGGGAACATAGGCTTCCCTTAAGATGTCTATAATTTTCCAGTCCGTGTCATCGAGCTGCATCAATCATGCTCCTGTATAAAGCGGCATGAACGCTGCTTTATATTATCACTTATATAGAGAGTATTTTCTCAACCGGAGTATATTCTATATCGAAGGCTTCGGCTACACTCCTGTAAACACAGAGTCCGTCATATACATTAAGCCCCTTTCTGAGTGCGGCTGATTCGCTGACGGCCCTCTCTATTCCGCTTCCGGCAAGCTGAAGTCCGTATGACAGGGTAGCCCCGGTAAGTGCAAGCGTTGATGTCAGCGAGACTGCTCCGGGCATATTGGCGACACAGTAGTGAATTATTCCCGAAACCTCGAAAATCGGATCATCATGGGTTGTCGGGTGGGTTGTCTCGAAACACCCGCCCTGATCGACAGCAACATCAACAAGAACAGCGCCTGGTTTCATGAGTTTAAGATGTTCCTTCTTAACAAGATGCGGCGCCCTTGCCCCCGGTATCAATACCCCGCCTATTACCAGATCACTGTCCCGTAAAACCATTTCAATGTTCTCTTCATTGCTGTATAGAGTAGTGATACGGGTCTCAAAGATATCATCAAGATACCCAAGCCTTTTCGCGCTTATATCAAGCACAGTCACATCGGCGCCGAGGCCTATCGCCATCTTCGCCGCATTTGTACCCACAACCCCTCCGCCGATAACAGTTACCTTTCCGCGGGGAACCCCGGGTACGCCTCCGAGCAGTACTCCACGGCCTCCGAACGGCTTCTCGAGGTATTTTGCTCCTTCCTGAACCGATAGTCTGCCGGCAATAACGCTCATCGGAGTGAGGCACGGAAGCGAACGATCAGCTTCCTCTATTGTCTCATAGGCAACTGCTTTGACCTTCTTTTCCATCAGGGCTTTGGTAAGCTGTTCATCAGCAGCCAGATGCAGGTATGTATACAGAATCTGACCCTCATGAAACAGGTCATACTCCACGGGCTGAGGCTCTTTTACCTTAATAATCATATCGCTGCGGTCGAACAGCTGCTGCCTGCTGCTTTCCACAACCGCTCCGGCTTGTACATAGGCCTCATCGGTAAAGCCGGCGTTGATTCCCGCCCCCTCTTCAACCATAACCTCATGCCCGGCATTTATATAGGCCCTGGCATTGGCCGGTGTTAACCCTACCCTGTATTCATGCTTTTTTATTTCACGCGCTATACCAATTCTCATACAAAACTCCGTTGTTCGTATATTTTTTACATTTTGTTACTGTTTTCGTATTTTGTCAATACTGTTTTTACGTGTTGCGTATTTTTACACGAACTATCTTTACTTATTTCGCCCCCTGTAATCAGTCTCTATTTACTATAATCGCCTAATGAGCTATAATACGGGATATGTCTGCACACAAAACCACCTTTAAAATAAATCAGGAAGTAGTATACCCGCTGCAGGGTGTAGGGAAGATTACAAGTATCGAAGAAAAAAAATTCAAGGGCAAGGATGTTCTGTATTACATCATCTACCTCGAAGTTTCCGATATGACAATTATGGTTCCTACCGACAAGGCTGAAGGCCTCGGAATCCGCGCGATAGTCAGTGAAGCTGAGTCCAAAAAAGCGCTTAAGCTTATTTCTGAAGACTACGAACCTGTCACTGCCGACTGGAAAATGCGGTACCAGATGAACCTTGACCTTCTGAAAAGCGGCAGTGTAACTGACATAGCCACGGTAGTCAGAACGCTTTATCACAGAAGCAAAGTGAAGGAACTCCCGATCCTTGAGCGAAAGCTCTTCGACAGCGCTCTTAAGCTGCTTGTAGACGAGGTTTCTTTTTCACTCGGCAAAACAAAGGCGGAAGTTGAGCAGCTGATCTTCAGCAAACTCGAAATCGACGAATGAGTCGGCACGGGACGGTAGACCGTACATTTGCTTTTCTTATAACCGCTGCCGGTTCAGGCACCAGAATGGGCGGCGGAGAAAAAAAGGAATTCCGCACCATAAACGGCAAACCGGTCCTTCTGCTTACACTTGAAAATTTCATCAATACCGGTCTATTCAGCTTCGGAACTGTAACATGCAAACCAGGTACCCAGGACGAAGTGAAGAAACTGCTTGCCCCCCTGTTCACCGGAAATAACTGCAGGGGCTGTTCCGTCATCTTCTGTGACGGCGGAGCAGAAAGACAGCAGTCTGTATATCTCGGCCTTCAATTCCTTTCTGCGAATTTCCCCGGAAAACTTGACAACAGCAGTGTCCTGATTCATGACGGTGCCCGTCCGTGGGCCGACGGCGCTTTAATCAGCAGGGTTGTCCAGGGCTGCCGTTCGCACCAGGCCTGCGCCCCGATAATACCCTCAATTGACGCGATGAAGGAAGTAAATGCGGACGGAATAATAACAGGGCACCTTCCGAGAAAAGAAACCGTTCAGGTACAGACTCCGCAGGGGTTTGCATTCAATGAAATACTTGCCGCTCACAGCAGGGCGGCTGCGGACGGAAGACACTATATCGACGACACGGAAATTTTCAGCCGCTATGAAGGTGATGTATATACTGTTGAAGGAAGTACCTCAAACAGAAAAATCACCTACGCGTCGGACCTTGAGATTTAAACCCGGAGGCTGCAGATGAGAATTGGACAGGGATGGGACATTCACAGGCTTGAGAGCGGACGCAGTCTGATAATAGGCGGGGTCAATGTTCCATCGGCAGCAGGTTCCGTCGCACATTCGGACGGCGATGCACTTGTTCATGCCGTAATCGATGCAATACTCGGAGCGGCTGCAGCCGGAGATATTGGACAGATGTTTCCAGACACATCTTCAGAATGGAAGAATGCCGACAGCCTGGAGATGCTCAAAATGAGCATTAAAGCGGTGTCAAAAATGGGATTCCGGATAGTCAATATTGACTCGACTGTAATACTTCAGACACCTAAACTAAGGCCTTATATTGCGGCCATAAGAAAAAATATCGCCGAAGCCGCTGAACTCAGTATTGATTCAGTATCTGTAAAGGCAAAGACAGCCGAGGGTATTGGAGAAACAGGCGCCGGCAGGGCAATTGAAGCACAGGCTGCGGTTCTTCTTGAGGATTAAATGAATACACAGGCTATCGACTGGGCAGCTATCTTTTCCAGCCTGCAGAACTTTATCAAAACAAATAACCTGCCCTCGGTTTCTCAGATAGCGGAATCCAACCCGGATCCGTACCGCGTTCTGTTTTCAACAATTATTTCACTTCGGACAAGGGACGAAGTAACGCTGGCTGCATCGAACCGGCTTTTTGAAAAAGCACCTGATCTGACTGCACTAAACGGTCTTGAAGAAAAGGAAATTTCAGAACTGATTTACCCGGCTGCTTTTTACAGAAATAAGGCGGTAAGTATAAAAAAATGTACTCAGATACTTCTGCAGAATTACAGCGGGCAGATTCCGGCCAATCGCGTTGAGCTGCTGAAGCTGCCGGGAGTTGGAAGAAAGACAGCCAACCTTACTCTGAACCTCGGATACGGTATAAACGCTATCTGTGTTGATACCCATGTACACAGAATATCCAATAGAACCGGCTGGGTGGCAACAGCGAACCCGGATGAAACGGAGTTTGCGCTCGAAAAGATACTTCCTGAAAAATACTGGATTCCGTTGAACGAAATTCTTGTCAGCTACGGGCAGTCGGTGTGTACGCCGCAGTCTCCAAAATGCTCCTTATGCGTAATATCCGCACACTGCAGAAGAATAAACGTTACCCGCTCGCGCTGATTCAGATCTCCTCAACGTTCTCAATATCTACGCTGTCCCATTCTTTATCGGAAATCGTAACCCCAGTCACATCGCCGGAGGAAATTAACATTGACTCTTCCTTGTTTTCGCCCCACGCGGATTCCGAACCTTTTTCAGCCGCATCAATTTCATCATCGGAGGCAGCTGCATCAGCCGTATTTTCGCGGGAAAGCTTCTCCGCAGAACCTGACTCCCCTTCAGCAGATTCGGTTTTGAAAAGCGCAGCCTCATGCTCAAGCCTGTCAGTAATATCACCGAGATTTCCTGAAAGCTCGGTTACAAGCGTCATTGCCCCGCTGACCTCGGTTATACCGATTGTAATTTCGTTTGCACTGTTGGAGACTTCGGTGGTAATTCTCGAAACAGTCGCAATGGCCTCGGTTACGTTCTCCGAAGCACTATTCATTTCACGGCTTCCCTGGTTAACCTGGGTCGAAACATCCTGAAGCCCGGTCATGGCTTCAAGGATCTGTTTGCCTCCGACATCGAGTTCGGTCATACTTGAGCTGATCTCATCAAGAGACTGCGCAACACCCTGAACTTCTCTGTCAATTTCAGTAAATGCAGCTTCGGTTTCCCGTCCGGAAGCTGACGCGATCTCGATTCTGTTTACAACTTCCTTCCTTGATTACTCCGTTGATCTGCTTTGAATTTATCGATGAAGCCTCAGCGAGCTTTCTGATTTCATCTGCAACAACAGCAAACCCGCGGCCCGCATCACCCGCATGTGCGGCTTCAATTGCTGCGTTCATAGCAAGCAGGTTTGTCTGGCTTGAGATCTGCTGAATAATTGTCGCGGCGCCTTTTATCTGGTCAAGGCTCTCATTGATTTCATTGATCACCTTAATTGTTGCACTGAGCTTGCTGCCCCCCATTTCTGCTGTTTTTACCAGGGTATCGGTGGCGGCACGCTTTTTGGTTGTGATCTCGTTGACGTTCTTCACTGAGCTTATCATCTCGGTTACCGCGGCGGTCGATTCTTCAACCATTGAAACCTGATTCTCGACATAACCTTCAAGCGCTTCAAGACTGTGTTTCAGGCTTTGATTTGCAGCAGAAGCACCTGATACACGCTCGGACAGCATATTAAACTGCTTCGATATAGCCTGCGAATTAGAGGCAATCTGCGAGGCGGCGGCGGAAGTCTGATTCGCCGAGGCTATAAGCTCTTCTTTGAGCTGCACCCCGTGGTTTGAACTTGCTTTCATGGACTTGAAAGCCTTTTTAAGGCTCTCGGAAAGTGTATTGAGGTTTCGCCCAAGCTCTCCGATCTCGTCGTCCGACCTGATGTCGAAATTCTCAGAAATATCACCGCTGGTCATCCGTTCGATTCCGGCCCCGGCAAGCCTGATATTTCTTGTTATTCTGCCTGCAACCATCATTCCGCCGATAATAGCCAGCGCACCGAAGACCACAATAAGTATAATCCCCAGCATCAGGGCCCTGGTTTCGCGTTTACTTATAAGATTATCAATTACTTCAAACTGCTCTTCTGCGACTGTATGGGTAGAGACAAGATTATTGTCAATTATCGCCATAACAGTATCAACATTATTAAGAAGCGCTACTACATTGCTCTTGTCATTGGATCTCTGCAGCAAGGCTGATTCTTTTACGTAACTGATTTTAACCATCGTGCTCAGAAATATTTCTTCGAAATATCCCTTCAGCGCGGAGGTAGTAGACTGAAGCTGCTCATAGTTTGTTTCATAATGCGAATACAGTCTGCTGATAACGTTGATTGCTTCGACAATATCAGGATCGGAATTAAGATATTTGAATTCTTTTATGTGGTTGAATTGCTCTATCAGAAGTTCATTATCTGCTTCAATCTTCTTAAGCTGCTCATCAAAAGCTGTTGTGTCAAGCTTGTTAATATCCGCGCGTGTTGTGGATAAGACCGAGTCAAGTTTAAATAAAGACTCTTTTTCTGCATCCATCTTGGATACAGGTAAATAAATGAAAAGAAAAACAGCTATTGCCAGTATAATTGCTGCTATCACTCCTATAATAAGAAAGTTCAGCTTCTTCCCGATTAACATCAAACTCCTCCGTATTCATCGAGGCCTTCCCAAAAGGCAAATGGTGGGCTTATTTTGTGATAACCAATTATAATCTCGAAAAGAGCTATGCGCAAGTGTGTTAAAAATTTTTGCCAAAAAAAAGCCGCCGGAAATCGGCGGCTTTACATACTGTTTTTACCCTATAATTCGGCAATGAGAAGAGTTTTGGGGTCAAGTTTAAGCGTCATTTCATGCGGTGCAAGATCATCATGATCCTTCACTACATTAAGGTGAACATAATCACCCTCATACTTCAGGGTAACTATAACCGCAATCTCATCAAGATATTTTTTCAGAATCTCAGGCATACCTTTTGCATCAAAGGTATCATCCTTCTGCAGAGAAACCGAAGTCCAAATCTCAAGATTTGTATTCACTGCAAAATCATGAATCGCTTTAATATCATTATCGCTGGCTTTTGAAAAATCATAACCGTCGATAATCACCGCATCGGCAGCAAAATGTCCCTGCTCAATCATTGCAGAAACACTTTTAAGAATCCGTTCGGTCTCAAGACCGTCCTGATTGAAATTCATAATCACCCGGTTCTTGACAATCTCGTCATGTACATCCACAGCGTCTTCGAGCTCGCGTTTCTTGGCAATCTCTTTAAAAATATCCTCATACCACATTGCAATATGATCGACTTTTGAAGAGAAAGAAACATGTATTACGTGCCTTCCCCTGAAAAGCTTGTCCATAGCAATATGAACAAGACATGCTGTCTTTCCGACACCCTTCCTGGATGCCAGAACACCTATATTACCTTTTCCGACGCCGCCGTTTATTGATTTCTCAAATATTCTCAGCGGACTTCGATTATTAAGTTCTGATTTTACCATTCTCTTCCTCCTTACGAATTCTGCTCTCGTTTCTTCTGCTCGTGTGCCCTGATAAGCTCCTCGGAAAGACCCTGCGGAACCTTTCCGTATTTCAGGAACTCCATGGAATATTCAGCCTTACCCTGCGTCAAAGAACGCAGAACAGTCGAATACCCGAACATCTCGCTCAGAGGGACTTCAGCCTCAACAATTGAATACAGTCCTTCTTCCTGTGAACTGCTGATTACTCCGCGCCTCTGGTTGATTGACCCGAAAATATTTCCCTGAAATTCGGTGGGACCTTCAACTGTTACCTTCATGATAGGCTCGAGGATCTGGGGCTTAGCCTTGTTGTAAGCCTCTTTGAAAGCACCTATCGCCGCCTGCTGGAAAGCCATATCGGAGGAGTCTACAGAGTGAGACTGACCGTCATTGATTGTTACCTTTACGCCAACAATCGGGAACCCGATGAGAGAACCCTTGTCGAGCGAAGCCTTAAAGCCCTTGTCACAGGCAGGAATATATTCTGTAGGAATTGAACCGCCCTTAATCTGGTTAACAAACTCGTACACACCATCTTCAAGCGGCTCAACGAATCCCGCTACACGGCCGTACTGACCGGAACCGCCGGTCTGTTTCTTATGTGTGTAGTTGAAATCCGCTCTCTGACTGATTGCTTCACGGTAGGCAACCTGCGGCATACCTGTCTCAACCTCTGCCTTGTATTCGCGTTTCATACGCTCAACATAAACATCGAGGTGAAGCTCGCCCATTCCCTGAATGATTGTCTGGTTCGACTCTGGGTCAACATAGGTCCTGAAAGTCGGGTCTTCTTTAGTGAATCTGTTAAGGGCCTTCGCCATATTGTCCGCTGATTTCTTGTCGACCGGTTCGATAGAAAGAGAGATAACCGGAGACGGAACATACATAGAAGTCATCGAATAGTTAAGCTTCGGATCACAGAAAGTATCGCCGGAAGCACACTCAATACCGAACAGAGCGACGATGTCGCCGCATCCGGCTTCATTGATGTCTTCCATATGGTCAGCGTGCATCCTGATAAGACGCCCGATTTTGAACTTTTTACGGCTTCTGGTATTGTAAAGCTCTGAACCCTTCTTAACCATTCCCTGGTAAACCCTGATGTATGTCAGCTGGCCGTACTGGCCGTCTTCAAGCTTGAAAGCAAGTGCAACAGTGGGTTTGCTGGAATCCGACTCAAGGATAACTTCCTTTTCTTCATTATCAAGATCAAGAGCAATATTCGTAACTTCACGGGGGTCCGGAAGATATGCAAGTACCGCATCAAGAAGCGACTGAACGCCCTTGTTCTTATAGGCGGAACCAAGGAAGACGGGACAGAGTTCATTTGAAAGAGTACCTTTACGTACTGCAGCCTGAATCAGCTCTTCAGTTACCGTTTCTTCCATCATGGCTTCCATAAGTTCGTCGCTGAACATCGAAGCTGCGTCAAGCATCTTTTCACGGTATTCATCGGCCTGAGCCTGTAAATCAGCAGGGATGTCTGTGATTACAATGTCGTTGCCGGCATCACCCTTGAAGTATACAGCCTTCATTGTAACAAGGTCGATGATACCTTCGTGCTTGTCTTCAAGCCCTATAGGAAGCTGCATCATTACGGAATTCAGCCCGAGTTTGTCACGCAGCTGGCCGCAGACCTTAAGCGGTGCTGCACCGGTTCTGTCGCATTTATTTACAAACGCAAGCCGGGGAACCTTGTATCTTTTCAGCTGCCTGTCGACAGTAATCGACTGTGACTGAACACCGCCGACTGAACAGAGGACAAGAATCGCTCCGTCAAGAACCCTGAGTGAACGTTCAACCTCGATTGTGAAGTCAACGTGACCCGGAGTGTCGATTATATTTATTGGATGCTCTTTCCATTCTACATTTGTTGCAGCTGAAGCAATTGTAATTCCTCTTTCCTTCTCCAGCTCCATCGAGTCCATAGTGGCACCAACACCGTCTTTACCGCGCACCTCATGGATTGCATGAATCTTGTTACAATAAAACAGGATTCTCTCTGTAAGAGTAGTTTTTCCTGAATCGATATGCGCACTGATACCAATGTTTCGCATTTTCTCAAGTGTTACCATTGTATATTAAACCTCTCAAAGTAATTATACTCATTGGAAATTACAGAATCAAATCTGTATTCGGATAATTTATAATGAACCGCAGTGTATTAAAAAAACATCATAATTTCAAGTACTGTCTGTAAATGTCCCTAAAATACACCTGTTGTCTCATCTACCGATACCCAGCTGCCCGGCAGCCGGTATGCCAGCACCAGTCTCTTCATGAATGAATCAAGACCGTCAGGTTCGGATAGCCTGCGCTCACTTTTTAAAGTATTTATTTCACCAGCCGTCCCGAAAACTCTTTTAAATTTCTCATCGATCAGCTTTTCAAGATCCTTTTTCTCGCCGGATTCCGGACTGAATTCAAGAATATTCGAAATCCTCAATGCATTCAGAACCCTGTCTACCCGGCGCGAGGGCTCTTCCATATTGCGAAGACCTTCAAATACCTCTGTAAGCCGTTTACCTTCAATACCCGTACGGTCAAAACCCGCTTCTTCGAACAATGAGTACAGCGCGGGAATTCCGCATTCAAGATTAAGAAATGATTCCAGCTCGAAATATGCTTTATTCTCGTTTGCAAGCTTTCTGAAGCCTCTGAATTTCAGAAGCCACCGGCCAATCTGCCCGGCAACACTGCCGTAATCAATCTTTTCAGGGTTTGATACCGGGTCAAACTCAGGGCCCGGGTCGCGATCCTCACTGAGCATTTGGGTCATCTCTTCTATTACAGCCCTGCTGTATCCGAATTCGGCAACCCTCGCTTCATACAGAATTTCGAGCGGATCATACCAGATTAGCAGCCTTACCGCACCTTCCCTTATCTCCAATGCAGCACTGGTAAGAATACCGCCCCTGAGCGGGTTGGAACTGTCGCGCCTGTTGCCGAGGACAATTTCGATATCTTTTCCGTACTTTTGCAAAATATCACGGTGCCAAATTCCGGCCAGCCCTTCAAGCTGCCCGTCCGATGCCGTTAACAGCTGAGCTTCCGTAAGTAATCCGAATTTCATGAGGATCAATATATTATTAATACCGGTTAAAAAAAACCCCCTCGATCAGGGGCCTCCCTGCTGAAAAACTTCCGACTCCCGGCAGGCCTGAAACCTTCCGCCCCCCCGCTTCCCGCAGAAAATACCGTTTTCCACGATAATCTCACCCCTGAGAATTATCATGGACGGAGCTCCCCGGTAACGCACTCCGTCATACGGGGTGTAGCCGGCCAAAGTGTTTACTGTTTCAGATGAAATGATGCCTTCAGCGTCCGGAGAAATAACAGTGATGTCAGCATCGGTCCCCGGCAGGAGGCTCCCCTTTTTCGGATACAAGCCGAAAACCCTGGCCGGCATTTCAGAGAAAACACGGGCGATTGAAACAAAGTCTGTGCTGTTCACGCCTTCAGCCCCGTCGCTGAACAGGCTGCACAGAAGCGAGGCTGCTTCACCGCTGCCCGGAATACCCGCGGGTATTTTCCGGCAGTCGGGAAATCTGGTTTTCCGGCCGGGGGGGTATGAACAGTGATCAGTCGCAATGATATCTATTTCCCCGGACTTCAGCGCCGCCTTTAAAACATCATTATCCTTTGTTTTCCGCAGAGGCGGAGTCATAAGATAAAGGGCCCCGTCAGCCGTCTTCAGTTTTTCTTCAGTAAGGAAAAGGTAATGCGGGGCGGTCTCGGCTATAATTACAGCACCGTCTTCTCTTAGTCTGCGCACTGCATCCATGGCCATTTCCGACGAGACATGAACTATATATAAAGGCAGATTATTTTCTTTTGCGACACGTCCGGCTTTTCGAATTGCAGAAGCCTCCGCTTCCGCGGGTCTCAGAATCGGATGCATTTCCGGCCCCGGACTGGCGTCAGCTGATCTTTGAGCTGCAGCTTCGAGAACGGTTTCATCCTCAGCATGAACACATACAAGCATACGACTGTCCCTGCACAATCCAAAAAGACCGTTCCATTCGCCGGGATCGAGGTATACACCGAATTCCTTGTAGGTTGTAAATATTTTCAGCGCAGTTATACCGGAATTCCTGAGTTCATAAAGTTCATCCGCAATATTCCTGTGCATCCGGTATATTCCCTGATGCAGCGAAAAATCCACCGCTGAATCCTTTGCTTCATTAATCCGGATACCGGCGCTCTCAGCCAGGGTTTTATCAGCAAGCTGGTCAGCGAAGTCTATGAAGGTTGTAACGCCGCCCACAGCTGCGGCTTTTGACCCGCTGAAAAAATCATCGGCAGTTGCATCTTCGCCCTCACCGAGTCCGTAATGTGTATGTGCGTCAATAAAACCCGGAAGCAGGTATTTTCCGCTCATATCAAAGCAGAGAGTTCCGGGTGGCAAGTCAATTACAGTATCCGGATCCTCAACACGGCTGATTGCTTCTCCTGCTATAAGAATATCCTTTTGGCGGATACGGTCGGAAAAGACACACTTACCGCCGCGAAGCAGAATATTCATATTCGTCCGAGCAGGGTTGCCGCCTTTTTAGCGATCTGTTCAGCCGTTAATCCGAAATACTTCATCAGTTCCCAGGGTTCTCCGGAAGTACCGAACCGGTCCTCTATTCCGATCATCTCAAAAAGAATGGGCTTCCCGGCGGCTGCGCTTGAAGACATTACAGCCGCGGCGACAAGGCCACCCAGCCCTCCGGCCTGGTGCTCTTCGATTGTGATCAGCGCTGAAGTCTCTTTTGCTGCAGACAGCAATGCTTCGCAGTCAAGCGGTTTTATAGTCGAAAAATTCAGAATTCTGGTTTCAAGACCGAATTCATTTTTAAGAATCCAGGCGGCACGCATTGCTTCGGCAGTAACCGGCCCCGTAGCGACCAGGGTAAGGTCTTCGCCGCTTCCCTGATAATCTTCGGCAAGCACCGTGGTGAAGGCATCTCTGAAATTCTTTTCCTCTTTTCCGTTGTACCTGACAACGGCAGCCTTGCCGGGCGCGAATGGTGTATCGGCCGAGGTAACGACAGGGGTAGCCTCACGGGCGAACCTTAAATAGCAGGGTCCAGAGATATCTATTACCGAATGGGTTATCTTCCTTGTTTCTTCGGCGTCGACACCTGAAAAGAGCCTCATATTCGGAAGACCCGATATCTGGAATATATCTTCAAGAGCCTGGTGTGTTGCGCCGTCGGGACCTACTGATATTCCCGCATGCGCTCCGGCAATTTTCACATTGAAATTTCCGTAACAGAGGGTCGTTCTTATCTGATCCAGGGCCCTTCCCGCTGCAAATACACCGTAAGTGCCGATAAATGGGATGTATCCGTTTTTAGCCAGCCCCGCGGCAAGAGAGGTAACCGACTGCTCGGCGATGCCCATATTAAACCATCTGTCTTTCCTCTCCGGCCTGTCTTTGTAAAATTCATCAATACAGATAGAAGCTGAAATATCTGAACCGAGAGCACAAACTCTCTCGTCATCCGTTTCTTTTAACGCGGCACCGAAGCCTTTTCTGGTCGGGACCATTTCAACCTTCATCTTGTCTCCGGAGTTCCACCAGTAATTTTTTGAGAAAACCGGCATTGCGGCTTCAATCTTACCGCCGTTATTTTTCTGATGCACAGAAGCGGCTTCAGACATCCGTTTCACCGGAAAATCTTCCAGCCCCAGTTCTCTCAGTGCCGCATTCAGTTCTTCGGTATTCGGGGCCTTTCCGTGCCAGCCTGCCTGATTTTCCATAAAGCTTACACTGTTGCCCTTGATTGTATCCGCAATTATAACAGCCGGACGTCCGTTCGACTGGAGGGCCTTTTCATAAGCAGCCAGCATCTCTGCAACTGAATTGCCATCGCAGCTGAAAACATTCCAACCGAAAGCCTCGTACTTTGCAGTCAGCGGATCAACGCCCATTACATCATCAACAAAGCCGTCTATCTGGAGCCTGTTTTTATCGACAACCGCAATAAGGTTATCCAGACGGTAGTGACCGGCAGCCATGGCTGCTTCCCAGATCTGCCCTTCCTGCTGCTCACCGTCGCCCATCAGGCAGAACACCCTGTAATCGGCCCCGCGGGTTTTTCCCGACAGGGCATCTCCGACTGCGATGCTCAACCCCTGCCCCAGTGAACCGCAGGACAACTCCACACCCGGAACTTTGGACATATCAGGGTGGCCCTGAAACGGGCTGTTGAACTTGCGCAATGTTGCTGTGTCTTCTACCGGGAAATAGCCGCAGTATCCCAGTACTGCATACCATAACGGGGCTTTGTGGCCAGCCGAAAAATAGAACCTGTCGCGGCCGGCCCATGACGGGTCGTGCGGTTTATGTTTCATAACACTTAAATAAGCGGTTCCGACAATTTCGGCGGCTGAAAGGCATCCCCCGGAATGCCCGGAACCTGCACAAAAAATGGAAGTCAGGAAATACCCTTTTATCTTTCGGATTCCTTCTTCGATTTCAGGAATCTCAGGTAGAAGTTCCATCTCATTCTTGTCAATAATCCCCATACTTTTGTCCTTATATAATTATTTGGATGCTGCGGCAGCACGTATCTTCTCAGGAAGCACCGGCAAAGAAGTCATCCATACACCTATAGCGTTATGAATTGCATGAACAACCGAAGCTGCGCCTGTGGATATCGGAAGTTCACTCATGCCCTTTGCGCCGAACGGTCCGTCTGCATGAGTATTTTCAACTACCATACAATGGATATTGGGAGTCTCTCCAATTCTGCGAAGCCCCAGCCTGGCATAGGTGTCAGTAATAACAACTCCGTTTTCTTCCTTATACTCTTCTGAAAGAGCGTATCCGAGCCCCATCACAATACCTCCTTCCATCTGCCCCTCGACTGCGGCCTTGTTAATCATCTTACCCGCGTCGGAAGCAATAAATACATCATGCACCTTAACTTTGCCGGATGAAGGGTTCACCTCCAGGACTGTAGCCTGAGCGGCGAAGCAGTACGCCGCATGCAGCCTTGCATGCCCCTCAGAAGTGTACCCCGCTTTCGGTTCCCTGAGACTGAAATGCGTTGTCGGGGCCGTATAATGATTTTCAGAATGAAAAGTCAGCTTCCTCTCTTTTATAAGGCTTATAAAATCATTTAGGCTGAGTAGAACTTTTTCGTCTCTGACTGTTTTGAAGAATCCGCCTGCAAGTTCGATATCATCGGGCTCGACACCGAATTCGCCGGCGATGAATTCCTGTATTGACACCTTCATTTTTTTTGCCAGACCAAGCACCGCATTTCCGGACACGAAAGTCTGCCTTGATGCAGTGGTCATTCCGGCGCCCGGGTCTGCTTTTGTATCGGCTGAATGTACACGTATCCGGCTGAAGGGCCAGCCGAGTTCAGCTGAAAAAATCTGGGCCATCGTGGAATTGGCTCCCTGCCCCATGTCGACACTGCCGACCCTCAGCATAATGCTGCCGTCTTCAAGAATATCGCACCACGCGCCGGCTGAATCATCCATTCCGATACCAAGCCCGACATTTTTGTACGAACAGGCAATACCGACCCCAATCTTCCAGCCCTCGCGGGGCTTCGGCATTTTATAATCGGCAAGCGCAGCCCGCACTTCCAGAAGGCAGTCCTTAATCCCGACACTGTACGGAATGCGATCACCCGTGACTGTAGGCTTTCCGACTTCCAGACAGTTTCTAAGACGCAGCTCAAATGGATCAATTGAAAGTTCATCAGCTATCATATTCAGGGTCGTTTCCGCGGCAAAAGTGACGACAGGGTTCCCGAACCCGCGCATTGCGCAGGTCGGAGCGTGGTTCTGATACACGGCCCTTGCCTTCACTTCCGAAGCGGGAATGGTGTATGGACCGGCGGCGAAGCTGACGCTCCTGAGGATCACAGCCTCCTCAACCGATGCGTACGCCCCGCCCTTCGCGGTAATATCAGCCTTGACGGCGGTAATCTCACCGTCCCTGCCGACACCGACCTTGTATCGCAGCCTGGCCGCGTTCCGCTTTCCGCTGGTCTTTATTGACTCCCGCCGGGTAAAGGTATATTTAACAGGACGCCCCGTTGCAAGTGTTCCGAGAGCCGCGATTATCTGTACGGAAATATCCTCCTTGCCGCCGAAGCCCCCGCCCATCGGCATTCCGGCTATCCGGATTTTTTCAGGCGGAAGATTGACTACCGGCGACATTTCACCTATATCCATCGGGGGACCCTGGCTGGCAACATGAACGGTGAGAATGCCGTCCTCATCAACAAGTGCAACACAGGATTCCGGTTCAATGTATGCATGTTCGATGTACTGGGTATTGAACTCCCGCTCCATTACAAGATGGGCTTTGGAAAAACCTTCTTCAATATTGCCGCGGCCCGATTCCATCACGGCTATGATATTCTTCGAGCCGTCGTTATGAAGCTGGAACGCATCCTCAGCCAGGGCTTCATCGTAGCCGGTGAGTACCGGAAGCTCCCTGTATTCAACCCTGATTTTGCCGACGGCGGCCTCAGCCTGCTCCTCGGTTTCGGCAAAAACTGCGGCAAGCGCATCGCCGGTATACCTGACCCTCGAAGTGACCAGCACCTCCTGGTCCTTCTTGATAGGACCGAATGAGTTGGTCCCCGGAATATCCGCGGCAAGAATTATTTTTACTACCCCGCCGCTTTTTTCGGCTTCGGATATGTTGATATCGAGGATATCGGCATGCGGCTTTTCGCTGCGAAGCACTTTCGTGTAGAGCATCCCCTCCATTACAAGGTCGTCGGCAAATATGGTTTTCCCTGAGGCCTTTTCAACCGCATCGACCCGGATTATTTCTTCACCGATTACGGCTGCCCTGTCCGGAAATATCTCGCCCCGATCGATCCATTCCTTTCCGCTTCTTATCAAAGACGCTGCGGTCCGCACAGCTTTCGCTATCTTAACATAGCCAGTGCATCGGCAGATATTCCCGGTGAGGGCTTTTCGTATCGCTTCGTCATCCGGATCGGGGTTGCCGTCGAGCAGAGCCTTGACCGACATTATAAAACCGGGTGTACAGAAACCGCATTGAACAGCGCCCTCCTTACTGAAGGAATAAACTATTGCGTGGACTCTTTTCTCATCCGACAGGGCTTCGATAGTAGTAACCGACCTTCCGTCAATATCCGCAAGCTTTGTTTTGCATGCCAGTACGGATTTGCCGTCGACTACGACGGTACATGCACCGCAGTGGCCCTCTGCACATCCGTTCTTTGTTCCCGTCATCCTCAGGACATTTCTAAGAAATACCAGTAGGGTAACATCTTTGTCGGTTGTATCATAAGTGTAAGGTTTATTGTTGACTGTAAACTGCAGCTTCACTGAATCCTCCGTAACCGTTATTCACAGAAAAACGAAATTATTTTTTTATATACATCAGTACATTTCTGTAACTGCTCTATGTCCAGGTATTCGTCATCGGTATGGCATCGTGCAGAGTCTCCGGGGCCGAACTGAATCGTATTTATTCCGAGATCATTAATCAGAAAATCCATCTCGTTGTACCCGTCGGTAAAATATACTCTTGATTCGAATCCGAGGACTTCGTCACAGAGCTTCTTTAATCCTGAAACTTCCGGACGGCTCATATCTGTAATGGCCGGAAGAAGACCGCGTTCCTTTATAGGCGGCCAGTTCCAGTCAGGTCGCGCTATTTCAATATCAATTTTAAGTTCATCAGAAAAACCCATGGTATCAGCTGCTTTTCTGATGTCCTCAACTACCCCGGCCTGCGTTTCACCCGGGGTCAGTCTTCGATCAAACCAGATCGCGCACCTGTCGGCGACAATATTATAGGCATTTCCGCCTTCGATTTTACCGAGGTTATATGAACCCTGAACATCGCCTATTCCTTCGATTGTATAAATCGGCAGTTCTTCACTCATGATTTTTTCAGCCAGTTTTATCCCGGCAACAACAGCATTGACGCCAAGCCACGGCCTGCAGCCGTGCGCGGCGCGCCCCTTTACGGAAAGCAGAACGGGCGCGGTTCCCTTGCAGCCGATGCCGAATTTGAGGTCCGTCGGTTCCGTGACGATGCCGAAATCCGCGTCTATGCCCATCTCTTTCATAGCCATGCTTCCGCGATGTTCGGATTCCTCGTCAATAACACCGATAAACGCTATTGACTTTTCGGGGGTCCGGCTTGATGAAAGGTAATCTTCAAAAGCGCTTATCACCGCCGCAATCCCTGCTTTCTGGTCAACTGATCCGCGCCCCCATACCCGGCCGTTATTGACATCGGGCGAATACGGGTTGGGCATTCCGTAGGGAGGCACCGTATCCATATGGCCGTGGAAAAGAACTCCCGGCCTCGATTTATCCCGTCCGGGGTATTCCGCGTAGATATTGTATCTGTTCTTTGCTGCCTCATATAACCTGGTTTTACACCCGAGCTGCTGAAACCTGGATTCGAGGTAACGCGCTATTTCTTCCTCTTCCCCTGTAACGCTCGGTATTGCAATAAGTTTTTTAACTTCTTCGAGCGGAGTCATTTCCTGCGGTTCTCCCAGATTTCGTGGTTCACTATAAACGGCGGTTTCCTGCCTGCCAGAACATCAAGGACCTCTTCAACAACCGTTTCGCCCATCTTGCGCTTTCCGTCGTCGGTAAAGCTGCTGAGGTGCGGTGTTGCAATTACGTTTTCAAAAGAAAGCAGGGGATTGTCCGCCTCGGGGGGTTCTTTCGCAAACACATCAAGACCCGCGGCGCCGATTTCACCCTTCCTTAAAGCGGCAATCAGGGCCGGTTCATCAACGACCCCGCCCCTCGAAGTGTTTATGAAAATACCGTCGGACTTCATTGCCGCAAACTGCTTTTCACTGAACATGCGGTCATTTTCAGGAGAATAAGGGATGTGCAGCGAAACAGCATAGGAATCTTTCAATAACTCATCAAGCGTATCCGCCTGCCGGTAGCTGTATCCGGTATCAAGTCTAACCTTCATATACGGGTCAAATACCACGACTTTCATACCGAGACCGCGACCGGCAATCTCTCCGACCCGCTGCCCGATGCGCCCGAAACCAACAATTCCGAGGGTTTTTCCCTGGAGTTCTACCCCGGTGACGCTTGTACGGATACCGAAATTCCCGTCGTCCTTCAGTGCCTTCTGCACAACATTCACCTTTTTAGCAGCCATCAGCAGCATCATGATTACGTGTTCTGCTACTGATTCTGTCGGTCCGTCGGGTGTGTAAACCAGGGGGATCCCGTACCTGGTTGCAGCATCAACATCTACACTGTCGTACCCGACCCCGGGCCGGCCGATAACCTTGATGTTCTTCCCCATGGCAATTTCGGGTTCCATCATCTTAAGGGCGGCGGAACAGATGACACCGTCTACAATCCTGAGTGCGTTTTCTATTTTTTCACGGTCATCATCATAGATTTCAATAATTTCCGCCCCGCCGGAAAGTTTGGAATACGCGTCCGGATGCAGAGGCCTGTCAATTAATACCTTATTCATTATTCTCCCCTGTTATATTGATCTTTCAGATATCGTTCCCGGGTATGCTTCAGAAGCTCGATCATGGCGTCACGGGCCCCCATTGCATCACGATTACGGATTGCATCAAGTACGTGCCTGTGAAGCTGGGCGCCCTTTTTCGTATGAGACAGTTCGCCGAGAAATTTTTCATAGGAAGCCTCCACCGCGGATGAAAAATCTATCAGAAGCGGATTCCTGGAACTTTTAACCAGGGCTTTATGAAACTGTACATCACTCTCGGCAGCCTTTGCCTGATCAACTTCACAATTTTCTTCAAGTTTTCCAACATATTCGGACATATCCCTTATGTCTTCATACTCTGCCTTCTTTGCCGCAAGAACAGCAAGCCCGGTATCCAGAACTTCCCGAAGTTCCATTAAATCCCTTACGCTTGAATCTCTGTAAAGTGACCGGGCCAGCGTTTTTGTCATCGGCACTGAGGAGCTTTCAGTAACAAACGTGCCCTGCCCCCTCTTAACCTCTGTAAAACCCATAGCCTGCAGCACCTGCAGGGCTTCCCTGACGGAAGAAACCCCTACATTCAGACTTCGTGCAAGTTCTCTTTGGGACGGGAGCTTATGACCGTACTGAATCTCTCCCGAAGAGATATATCCCAGCAGCTTTTCTACGACTGCATCGGCAACAGTCAGTGTTTCGACTTTATCAAACATCGTCTTTCCTTCAGTTAAAATGTATGGCATCTTTAGAGCAGACTCCCGCGCAAAGACCGCAGCCGACACAGGACGCCCTTTCCACTATATAGGTATTTTCCTTACAATTAATTGCGTTACTATAGCACACCTTCAGACAAAGACCGCAGTTGATACATAACGCTTCGTCGATTTCCGCCCTGAATTTTTCGGACACTTCTTTTTCCTGCAAAATCATTCGTGTCTTTCCGCGGATTTCAGAAATGCTTTTAAGATTGTGCGACAAGATGTATTTTTCAAGACCTTCGGTAATATCATTGTAAACGCCGAACCCCTTCAGCATTGGTGCGGTTGCCATTCCGACACCGGTTGCACCGGCCATCATCATCTTTACCGCACCTTCAGTGTCGGTTACCCCGCCGACTCCAACAACAGGGACATCAACAAAGCGAGAAATCTCGTAGATATATTTAAGTGTGAATGGAAGAATGGCCTTTCCGGACAGGTACCCGCTGCCGTCACCGCTGCCGAGAGAAGCTTCACCTGTTTCCGAATCAATAACAAGTCCCGGGCCTATGGAGTCCATGGCCGCAACGGCATCAATCCCGGCGTTGACTAGCTGTTTCAGTATTTCCTCCAGGCCGGGAAGGAAGGGAGGGAGTTTTACCATAATCGGGACTTTTATTACGGGGCGCGCCAGTTTGACTGTTTGAACAAGTTCCGCAGGGTTGTAATCTACAAAAGATATAATTTTTGAACCCGCTTTTACCAGCCGTTTCGCCATTATGATCGCGGTATCTGCATCCACATAATTCTTGGCTATACTTGTAATCAGGGGAACCGGGATGTCCAGTTCATGCAGGACCTTTTCCCAGGCGTCAATGCCGATACAGGACCAGTCTGCATTCATCAGGCTGCCCTGGTAAACCTTCATATAAGGAACCGGGGATGAAACAGGTTCCGGCCGGATACCTTTCGTAAAAATAAGGCCGGGGCCTGACCCCGCGGCTTCCTCAATCAGTTCTTTTTTTCCGGAAAGCGGACCCTCCGTAAGCATCATCGGGTTTTTCAGCGTGTACCCTAAAAACTCTGTTGTCAGCATTCTCTCTCCTTGATTTCCAGCGCATCTTCGGGACAGGCGGAGACGCAGACGCTGCATTGGTTGCACATAACGGCATGGCTACCGTCAGGAGTCATAAAAAGAAGATCGCAGACCTTTACGCATTCTCCGCAGCCGGTGCACAGTTGCTTGTCTATCCGGACCTGATCATTTTTAACATATACCGCGCACTCGGGGCAGGCGGCAATGCACTGCCTGCGTTCGCACTGACTGCATACCTTTTGGCTTAATTCCAGAACATCGCTGCGCAGTATGCGGATTCTGCTCTTAGCCGGGTTCAGTGCCTTTTCATTTGACATAGAACAGACAGCTTCGCATGTACGGCAGCCGGTACATCGATCGGTATGAATGAAAAGATATCTTGTCATGAATTCCATTCCTCCAGACCGAGTCTCCTGATAAGTTCTTCCGAGGGAATCCCGTTATTGTCCCAGCCCCTTAACTGATAATACTTATCAAGCATATAATTCTGAATATCAACCGGAACAGTATTTCCTTCTTTCGGACCGGAAACAATCGGCTCTTCCGCAAAACGCAAAGGCAGATAATCATCTTTCCGTGAAATACCCTCGCGGCAGTTAAACATCCGCGACAGCGTCCAGCACCTCTCGCCGGCAAGCTTCAGGCTTTCCATAGTCCAGTTTTCTCCGCAAGAGACATTTACCATCTCGGCCAGAACCGGATCAAGAAGACCGATACCGTACACAAACTGGCAGACAGTCAGGCTTTCTTCAGCGGCTTTTTCCTCCTGCTGGTTCTTGACGAATTCTATACGGCTGTCTATGTCGTCTTCAGGCCACAACCCTCCGAGCTCCCGTCCGACCGGCCATGAACATAGATGACATGCCCCCCTGTCGGCAGTCATATAAACCAGGGCCGTGCCGTAACTGATACGCGGATCGTAGGCGGGAAAACCCATCCCCTTGACCTGCGGCATTCTTTCAAGGCACCCGAAGGCTTCGCCAGCCTTGATCATTCCCTCTGCCAGAATTTTTCCCGCTCCGCGGCGGAAGGTAATATTTTCAAGCAGTTCCGCTATTATCTCTTTTCTTGGTTTACCCGTTTCCTTAAAAATTTCCGTATCTATCAGTCCTCCGAGAAGAGTCCCTGTCGTAATCGTATCCAGGCCGTACTGATTGCACAGATAATTAAAATAGGCTATTTCATCCGGGTCAAGGATGCCGAGATTGGGACCGAAAAGACCAATTGTTTCGTATTCAGGCCCTTCCATTACTATGTCTTTTTTCCGATACCCCTTTGCGCAGGCAACAGGACACTGACCGCATGAAAGAACTTTTCCGATCTTCTTTTCCCAGACATTTTCATAAAGCCCTTCAGCCTCATCCAGAGAACCTCTTGTAAAGTTCTCAACCGGAAGAAACCCGTTGGCATTAACAACGGCAACTGATCTTGCAGTACCGTATTTCCTCTGCCCCTCAACCCAGGGATTGTTGAAAATAACACCTTTAGCCTTCGCTGAAACTTTTTTCAAAGCTTTAAAATCCGCAACCGGAATATCCTTTGTCCCTCGGACTGCTAATGCTTTTACCATTTTCGAACCAAGAACAGCGCCGATGCCTCCCCGGGCGGCGTTCCTCGAAAAATCGTTTGAAAGACAGGCATAGCGCACAAGGTTTTCACCGGCCGGGCCGATAGACAGGACCCTTGCTTCCGGATCGCCGACAAGCTTTCTTACAGATTTTTCAGTTTCATATGTATTCAGACCCCACTGTGCCTCTGCATCCAGAAAATCCACCCGGTCATTTCTGACAAAAAGGACCACAGGGCTGTCTGAATGTCCTTCTATAATCATCAGGTCGAACCCTGCCGCTTTTAATTCCGGTCCGAAATGTCCGCCTGAATTGCAGCTGAGATAAATACCCGTCAAAGGCGATTTTGTTATTATTTCGAACCGCGATGACGAGGGGGCAATGGTTCCCGTCAACGGGCCGGCAGTGATGATCAGTTTATTGTCGGGGCCGAGCGGATCAATACCTGGAGAGAGTTCTTTCAAAAGGTAGGCTGTTCCGAGGCCCTTGCCTCCGAGAAACATGTCCTCCCAGACCTTTGGTATATCTTCACTGCGGCTTGTCCTGTTATCCAAATTTATTCTGAGCAGTTTATGAAAGCGCGCCATCAGTGCTCCTCCATGAGGCACCCCTGGCAGGCCAGGGGGCTTCAATCAGCTTTCTGGTTTCATCTCCGCCGAGTGTGAACAGTTCCTCTCTTGCCTTGTTAGCCTCATTCAGTATTTTTTCTTCATCCAGAGTCAGTACCTTATGATCCTCCATTATAATCTTTCCATTTACAATGGATGTCCTGACATCGGAACCCCTTGCGCTGTATACGAGTTTCGGCACGGGGCGCCCGCCCGGAAGTACATGCGGAGTATCGGCATCTACTATAAGAAGGTCTGCCTGTTTCCCTGTTTCAACAGAGCCTGTTTCCTTTTCAAGCCCGAGGACCTCCGCGCCGCTGGTGGTCAGCAGCCTTAGAGCGGTCTCCGCAGTCAGGGCTTCAGCATCAAGGTTCCTTACTTTCTGAAGCATCGCCGCTGTCTTGGCAACTTCGAGCATGTCGTAGGTATAGCTCGCAGCGCCGTCTGTTCCGAGGCCGACTTTTACGCCGGCTTTGAGCATTTCCGGCACCCGCGCAATGCCGTACCCCAGGTGCATATTTGCCACGGGGTTATGTGCGACAGCTGTGCCGGTTTCCGCAGCAATTTCAATCTCGTCGTCGGACAGCCACACGCCGTGTATAGCAATCGATTTGCTGCCGGTAAAACCGAGTGAATGAGCGTATTCAAGATCACGCTTCTGATATTTTTCGAGCGATCGCGAGACAATCTCGACCCAGCCGGCGATATGGGTGACCAGCGAGACATCCAGGCGCTTTCCAAGCTCGATAATTCCCCGGAATAGATCAATTCCTACATCCTCGGTGGAGCCCGGACCAAACCCGACCTGTGTCAGGTTCTTTCCGTGCCAGCGCCTGCAGTAGTCTTCGGCACGTACCAGAAGTTCTTTGTCCTCTTTGAGAACATTGCCGGAACTTCCTGAGGTATGCTTTCTTCCGGCAAAGCTTTCATTTAAAAAGCCGAAAACCATATGGGCCCTGAGTCCTGCGCTGTCGAAGACTCCGGTAACCTCTTCAATGTTGTTAAAATCGGTATGCAGGTACCAATGGTCGCAGAACGCAGTTGTTCCTGTTTTAATCATTTCGAGGGCGGCCAGCTGCGCGCTGACTTTGGCATGATCAGGCCGCATCCGTGAGATGATCGGCACCAGGTAGCGGATGTTCCACGGATTAAAATGCATGTCGTAACCGACGCCCTCTATCAGGGCCTGGTATACATGGGTATGACAGTTGACGAATCCGGGCAGTACTATTGTGCCGGACCCATCTATTACCTTTTTGGCCTCGCCGTTCAGATTTTTCTCTACAGCCGAAATCTTTCCGCCGGTAATTCCGACGGAACAGCAATCAAAGATTTCGTTTCTTTTATTCATTGTGATCAGGCAGCAGTCTTTTATCAGTATATCAAACATACAGGTTATCCCTTTAAATACGGCTTTCCGTTGGCTGCCGGGCTGACGGCTGTCTTTCCGAATAAACCCACCAGTGCAATCAGAGTAATTACATACGGAAATGCGAGCATAAGGTCCGGAGGAATGCCTACGCCCGCAGCCTGGGCACCTGCCTGGAAAGCGTCCGCAAATCCGAAAAGAAGGCAAGCCAGAAGAGCGCCGCGGGGTGACCATCGACCGAAGATCATCGCCGCGAGGCCGATAAAGCCCCTTCCGGCTGTCATCGAGGATGAAAACTGCGACTGGTAGCATATTGAAAGAAATGCGCCGCCGAGGCCGGCCAGAAGCCCGCTCATCGTCACGGCAACATACCTCATCATGTAGACATTTACGCCGAGGGTATCCGCAGCCCTTGGATGTTCTCCTACCGACCTGATGCGCAAACCAAGTCGTGTTCTGAACAGGAGAATATGGACTACCGGAACGAGGATCAGTGCAGCGTAAACCACCGGGTTCTGATGACCGATAACATGACCTATCACAGGTATTGATGATATTCCCGGAATGCTGATATCCTTTATAACGCCGACCGTCGGAGATATTCCGAAGTGTCCCGGCCATATTACGGGAATAAGAATATTCGGAATTCCCACCGCAATAATGTTAATAGCGGTCGCGCTGATAACCTGGTTGGCCCCTATGGTCACGCTCATAAACGCATGCATCAGACCCATAATTCCGCCGGCGAGCAGCCCCATCAATAGTCCGACCCACGGACCGAAAAAGAACGAACCGACAACGGCAGTAAAAGCGCCCATGAGCATCATGCCTTCGAGACCTATATTAATGACGCCGGATCGTTCCGACATACAGCCTCCGAGAGCGGCAAGAATCAGCGGAGTAGCGATACGAAATGTCGATGCAAAAACATCAAGACTGAATAACTTAGCTAACATTATCATGGCTTTTCCTCTTTATATTATCCTTGATGAGGATACCGATAGGAACACTCATTCCCATAAAGAAAACAATAATACCGGTAATTACCGATACCATATCCTTGTTAACCCCGTAGGTTGCCTGCATAAGCACGGAACCGCTCCGCAGTACTCCGAACAGGAAAGCTGAAGCGATGATGCCTATCGGGTGCACCATACCGAGAAGCGCAACTGCGATCGCATCGAAACCGTATCCCGGAGAAAATGCGGCAAACAGGCGGTAGTGGACCCCGAGTATCTCGACCGCTCCGGCCATTCCTCCGAGAGCACCGCTGATTGCAAGGGTCAGTACTATATGCTTCTTGATGCTGATACCGGCGGTTTCCGCGGCATACTGGTTCTTGCCTACTGCACGGATCTTGAACCCGAGCCGTGTTCTGAAAAGGAGGACCCAAATAAGGATCGCAACCGCAACGGCAAGAATAATCCCCCAGTGAATTCTGGTGCCTTTCACAATCCTGACGATCTTCGCACTGTTCTGAATAAATGGAGAGGCGGGCATATCGTCTGCAGTCGCCTTCATCGGCCCCTGCATGGAAACAAGGTATGCTGCTACTTTAAAGGCTATATGATTCAGCATTATTACGCCGATAACCTCGTGAATACCGAACCTTGCCTTCAGGTAGCCTGGAATAAATCCCCAGAAAGCCCCGGCCAGTGCTCCCGCAAGGATGCAGAGAGCAACATGCAGGACTGGAACCATCGGAGGCAGTGCATAACCGACAAATGCAGCGGCTATTCCGCCTACGGTTATCTGGCCTTCGAGGCCGATATTAAAAAGTCCGCATCGATATGCGATGGCAAAACCCAGTCCGCTGAACAGCAAAGGTGTAGTCGAGACCAGGGTCTCACCGATGCACCGCTTACTCCCGAAAGCCCCCTTCAGCAGTGAACCGTATACAGGGAAGGGTTTATACCCTGTGACGAGAAGAATAAAATATACAATAATCAGGGCGGACAGAACCGCGAGCATCGCCTTTACAAAGGAAAAAACGGAATCATTTTCAATGAACAAATTGTAGAGCGGATTTTTATTCATGCTTCCGACCTCCTCCGGCCATCATCAGCCCGATTTCACTGTCGGTAGCCTTTCCGCCTTCGAATTCCGCTATAATTTTCCCTTCATAGATAACAAGAATCCTGTCGCTGAGATTCATAATCTCGCTTAATTCCAGGGAAACCAGAAGGACCGCTTTCATATTTTTTTTGGCATCCATTATCCTGTTATGGATAAATTCAATAGCGCCGACATCCAGTCCCCTGGTCGGCTGAGAAGCAATCAACAGTTTCGGGTCCCTGGCAAATTCACGCGCAAGGACGGCCTTCTGCTGGTTGCCGCCGGAAAGGGAACCGGCCGTCACATCGACATTCGGCGTCCGTACATCATATGCCTCAACCATTTCTTCCGACCACTCACGGGTTTTTTTGAAATCAAGAAAAATCCCTTTCGCAAAGGGCGGGGAATCCTCAAACCCGAGAAGCATATTTTCATATATCGGGAAGTCAAGAACCAGGCCCCTGAGAAGCCTGTCTTCGGGAATATGCGCAATACCTGCATGCAGAAAATCTTTCGCGTGCCTGTTAAGCATGTTTTCACCGTCAATTTCAACTTTCCCTGAATTTATCTTACGGAGGCCGGTCAGCGCTTCAACAAGCTCAGTCTGGCCGTTACCGTCAATACCGGCAATACCTACAATTTCTCCCTTCCGTACATCGAAGCTCAGGCCGTTCAGTGCAGGCAGTCCCCGTTTATCATCCGCATGCAGTTCATCAACATGTAGCACCACATCACCGGGAACGACTTCCGCGCGTTCGGTTTTAAACAGGACTTCGCGGCCGACCATCATCCTTGCGAGTTCTTTTGTATTCGTAGATTTTGTATCGACCACTTCGACAACCCTGCCGTCCCTAAGAACGGTTACCCTATCGGAAATATCCATAACCTCTTTGAGTTTATGGGTTATAAAGATTATTGTTTTTCCGCGTTCCCGAAGAGAATGCATAACCTTGTACAGTTCCTGAATCTCCTGGGGAGTAAGAATCGCAGTAGGTTCATCAAAGATCATTATATCTGCGCCGCGATAGAGAAGTTTCAATATCTCCACACGCTGCTGCATACCGACGGAAATATCCCGAACATACGCATTGAGGTTCATCTCCATGCCGTATCTGGAAGATATTTCCGACAGTTCTTTTTCAGATTGTTTCAAATCAAGAGTCAGTCCCTTTACCCGTTCCGTTCCGAGAATAAGATTTTCCAGAACTGTAAAAACAGGAATCAGCATAAAATGCTGGTGGACCATACCAACACCGTTTTTAATTGCATCCCCGGGGCCTGAATACTCGACCTTGTTTCCTTTAATGTAAACATCACCGGAATCATGACTGAACAATCCGTAGAGGATATTCATCAACGTTGATTTTCCGGCGCCGTTTTCACCAAGAAGGCAGTGAATCTCTCCTTCTTCTATTTCAATGGAAACCCTGTCATTTGCAAGAACTCCGGGAAAACTTTTTACAATATTTTCCATCCGTACTATCGATGCCATATAAGTTACCGTTTTATTAACGGACCGGCGGACCGGTCCGTTTTTAATTTTCTACAATGACGGGGGAGTGAAAGCGTCAAGCTGGTCATATGTTCCCGGAGGCATTATGGAGCCGTCGAGAATCTTGCCGCGAAGCATTTCGGCGTATTTAATTACATCAGCCGGAATAAGGTTCCCGGTTTTTGCATAATCCACTGCATTCTCTTTAAGACCGTAGCTGTACGTGCCTGCTACAAATTTTCCGTTTTTAACCATTTCACAAACAGAGAAAACAGCATTATCTACGCGTTTAATCATCGATGAAAGAACATTCGCAGGGGCGAGATAGTTCTGGTCACGGTCGATTCCGATTACGAACTTGTCTTTTTTCTTTGCTGCATTGATGACGCCCAGACCAGTCTGTCCGGCAACCTGGAAAATTACATCTGCGCCCTGATCATACTGGGGAGAAGCCATTTCTTCACCCTTGGCAGGGTCTGCAAAGGTACCGGCATACGAAACCAGGACTTTAATGTTCGGATTGGCCGTCATGGCGCCAGCCCTGTAACCGGCTTCCATTCTGTTTGTAACCGGGGTAGACATACCTCCGACATAACCGATAATTCCTGTTTTGGAGACCTTGGCTGCTATCGCACCGACCAGGAAGGCACCTTCATTTTCCTTAAAACCGACGCTTGCAACATTCGGAAGGTCAACAACTCCGTCAATTATGCTGAACTTGGTATCAGGAAACATTTCGGCAGCTTCCTGGACCGCATCCTTAATCATGAAGCCGACGCCGAAGATTACCGCAGCATTCTGTTCTGCGAGAGTACTGAGATTGGGAACATACTGGGCCTGCTCTCTTGCTTCAAGAACCTTTCTTTCAATTCCGAGCTTCTGTTCAGCCATTCCCAAACCTTCCCAGGCAGCATCATTAAAGGACTGATCACCCAGTCCCGACTGGTTGGTTACCATTGCCATTACGAGTTTCTGCTCCATCGGCTGTTCCTGCTGTCCGCCTGCCCAAACTGATGTTCCGACAAGTACAACTACAAGAACCAAACCGACCATTCGAAGAATCTTTTTCATAAGTATCCCTCCATTTTTTTCCGTTTTATTTTTATCTCTCAAACGGTAAGAGAAATTAGGCTAAATAACTTTTTTTAAGGAAGAGGCCACTCATTCTTTTTCCATAGATCAATTGCTTCCTTCTTCGACTTAGCATACACCTCCATTTCATCGACTGTTGTAAACTCCCCGTCTTTTAAAAGAACCTTTCCGTCCACCATTACCGTATCTACATCCGCTCTTTCGCAAGTGCTGACGATATAGTTCTCCACGTTTTTCTCAAATATAGGAACTGCACTCCTGTCGGCAAGCATGATCAGATCCGCTTTTTTCCCCTTTTCGAGGGACCCGATCTCCTTATCCTTCAGCACAGCTTTTGCCCCGTTATTGGTAGCCATAGTCAAAATATCGCTGTCCGGGAGCAGTTCCAGATCCTCATATTTGATTCGATGGATCATCTGACTGGTTCTCATTATTTCAAACATTGAATGGGTTTGGCCGTCCGTACCGAAACCTACACACACTCCTTCTTTCAGAAACGGCATCATATCGGGCCAGAACCCGAAAATAGCATTTGACTCTGCATTATGCGCAATCTTTACATCATGGGCTTTGAAAATCTGCGGATCCTTCCACACATCCATATACGCACAATGAAAAAGCAGCACATCCGGTCCGAGAAAGCCTATGTCTTCAAGATAACGTGTAGGCCGTTTCCCGTATTTTCTGGTAGCGTCAAAATTATGCCATCTATCGTCGGCCATATGCATCATAATTCCGCACCCCAGCTCGTCCGATTTCTTCCGGGCTTCCACAAGCAGCTCGGTCGGGCAGGAAAATGTGGTATGTATACCGATGCGCGCCGTTATTCTTCCCTTTTTCGGGTTGATTTTTTTAATTAAATTAAGGTTCTCCTGAAACCCCAGCTCCTGGTTTTCAGGACTTATCCTGCCGGTGGTTTCGAACGACAGGATGCACCGCATTCCTGATTCTTCCGCAGCCTGCAGGACATGATCCATCGCACCGGGAAGCGCATAGGAGCCCTCGGCGGTATCGGTGGTAGTGGTAATTCCGGTCCTTATATTTCCCAGCATATTCGCAAGAGATCCGATGTACATCTGCTCACGTGTAACGCGGTCTTCGAGCATCGGGTACCAGAACCTTTCCATCCACGAGATAAAAGAAAAATCCGCGTTGTCAAATCCGGAAAAAGGAATGCTTCGAACCACCGCGCTGTACAGGTGACTATGAAGACTTACGAACCCCGGGGCCACAATTTTTCCGGAAGCATCAATAATCTCGGCACCCTCTTTCAGACCGGCAACATCAATTTTATCTGCGGGTCCTATCTCTTTAATTATATTGTCTTCTACGTAGACGACACCGTTTCTGAAGATACGGTTATCATTATCTTTTGTTACAACAAGCCCGTTAAGAATAAGTTTTTTATCCACTCAGCACCCCTTTTTATTCTGATAACTCTTTTAAACCTTTGGAAGCACCTGCAGAAAGAAAACCGAGATCAGTGTTATAGGCAATAAACTGCATTCCTTTCTGCTTCCACTCTTTCAGTTTCTGCAGATTGGCTATATGCATGCCCGTGAATACATTATGTTTTTTACCTGTATCAACAACCTTCTGAAAGATACTGTTCATAAATTCTCCGTTCAGGTCTTCGGAGATCCCGTAGGATGCTGCCATATCATTCGGCCCGAGCACCGCAGCATCGACACCGGGTACAGAAAGAATATTATCCAGATCATCCATCGCAGCTTTCCGTTCTATCTGCAGGATGACAAGGTTCTCTTCATTTGCTTCTTTTATAAACGAGAGCAGTTCACCGCCCTTGTAATCATTATGCCCTTTATTTATTGAACAGCCCCGCTCTCCCATGGGCGGATATTTTGAATACATCACCGCCTTTTCAGCCTGCTCTCGCGTCGCTATTCGGGGAACCATAAAACCCTGGGCGCCGGCATCCAGGCAGCGGGCAATGAGATGGTATTGAAGGTCGGGAACCCTTACGAGCGGCACGATTCCGGCCCCCCGTGCTACCTTGATCATATCCGCAACCGTTTCCATATTATGAGCGCCATGCTCCATATCAATAAAAACAAAGTCGTAACCTGCATTTGCAAAAAGAAGAACAACAGCCGGAGACCTGAGCTCCTGAATCATTGTTCCGTAGACTGTTTCACCTGATTTAAGCTTTTCTTTAATCACATTTTTCAAAACAGAACCTCCTATGATAGCATCCTCTGGTGTTCTGAACACCATACCAGTATAAACCCGAATTGCAAAATGTAAATCCCCTTTTTATAAAAATGCGCATGTTCCTTCATGAAGAAATAGAATTTTTGCCTTATTTTTTATCAGCCCGGGCTGATTTCAGAAATTTTAAAAAAAGGCCCGCCTTGAAACGGCGGGCCAAAAAATTCCGGGTAGAAATTAAAAATCAAGGAGCATAACGGCTCTTATTTACCGGACAGGTCGATTCCCACACGGTCATTAAAATCTTCAATCAGTTCATCAATCTGATCAACCTGGTTAAACGTACCTTCCCAATAATTA
>QKCC01000026.1 GCA_003245835.1 Spirochaetales bacterium
TTTTTGTTTTCTGCAGCTGCCGGTGAGGCGACGCCGTCCGTATTACCGGTAAGTACGGCAGATTCGACTACTGCCGGAAGAAAGGGCGTATCGCCTGCAAAATTAAACAGCAGCGTACCGGTATTTTTACCGGATGGCAGCCTGTCGAGCAAATCGGCCGACAATTCTATACCAGCGCTGATCACTGATTCAGGACCGATTTTTATTTCAATCGGTGAATCGAGAAGGTTATAATTACCGTCGGAAAGCTGATAGGTAATCTGTTCGATTGAGATTGATCTCTCGGTTCCGTATCCTTCGCTTTTCAGCCTGAGGCTGATCACGCCGCCGGTTATTTCGATATTTTCAGCAATTATACGGCCGAGGATCTCGGACGACGACATTGCTTTGACTTCTGAATCTCCTTCGAAATCGAGTGTCGTTTCAGTAGTACCGATCTCCTTTGCGAGCTCTTCGGCGACAGTATCACTACCTATACCTATTATAATAACCTTCCACCCGGACTGCTGAATCACCTTGGTATGTTCCAGAAATCTGTGGTTAAAGCTTCCGTCAGGAGTGTAGTAGGGACTTTCCGGAGGCGCTTCCTGTTTGCCGTCTGTAAGCAGGATTAGGTATTTTCGCTCCGAATCGCCTGAATGTTTACTTACCGCCGAATTCAGCCTGTCCAGGGCATTGCCGATGTCTGTAAAGCGGCCGTCAGCCTGCATTGCGGTAATGCTCTGCATAAGTTCTGTTTTTCCGGATGTGCTGATTATATTATCGTAAATTAAATCAGCATTGCCGTAAAACTGGATTAATACGAGTCTGTCTCCGGGAATGAGCAAATTCTGGATAAAATTTTCATTTATATATGCTGAAACATCGCTTATTTCCTCGACCATGGATTTACTCTTGTCAATAACAAGGTAAAGTTCAATATTCTCGGTCCTGGTATCTGCAAACAGATTTACCTGAACCAGGAAAACAGCGAATAATACAGCAGGGATTAGGGGTGTTTTTTTTACCATATAATTTTCCTGTGTAAATAATACTAACATGATGTTTTTTGATTAAAAAGCCTTAAATCTTATAAAAAAAAAAAAAACGTACTTTACATATCATCATGGTTATTGATACTCTGTATACTGATATAACTAGTAAGGAGAGTAAAATGGGAAGCGTAGATCTACCAAAAAGTCCAATGGTATTCCACCCGGAAAAAAGAAGTGCGGTGGGTTCCAGGAACTCTCTTGCCCAGGAAAGCAGGGACCAGCAGGCTGAAGTAGAACGACTGCTCGAAGAGGAAGTCGACAAAGTCATAAACCATGTTAACGCTAAACTACCCGAAGAAGTTCTTCAGGAACTTGATGTTATGGGCGGTTTAAAGGAAAAGGTTTATAACTACTTCAACCAGAATTTCCAGAACATGTTCAACAGATACATTGTAACTGCTGAAGATGAAATGGTTAAAAAGGTAAGAAACTTCGTTGATAAGGAAGAAATGAAGGTACTTACCAGGTACACTCCGAAGGAAATCGCAACACTGCTCGAAGAAGTCGGCGGAATGGATCGTTTCAATACCGGTGAAATTGAGAAATCAATCGTAAACATGTATGGACACCTGCAGGGCCATATACAACGCGGAATGAACGACCTCGAAAACCTTACCAACTCTCTTCTGAGACAGAAAACCGATGTCGGTGCTTTTATAAGGGGCGAGAATGCATATTCGGTCGTTAAATGTTCTTTTAAAGACAGCATCCAGAAGCCTAAAACTGTATGTAATGTAAAATTGTCTGTGAACATTCTCGATTCAGAGCTCATAAGCCCGATTTTTCACTATCAGGCAACCGTTGAGTATTTGATCAAAGACCTTATTTCGAAGCAGATCATAGATGCTATCGATAAGGAAATCGAGAATCTTAAAGACGAAAGACTTGATAAGGGTCTGGAAGAACTTAACGACAGTGAAATCATCTTCACAAAGATGGGCAGTGTAGAAAACCACACATCTGATGAAGTGAATAACGCAAAGGCATCAAGGTATAAATACATATCCAAGAGCGTTATGGAAAAGGTTGAAGGCCTCAGGGCTGAAATTGCTCCTGAAGAATTCGATCCTCTCAACATACGTGAAAACCTCAAAAAGATTATGGATATTGAAAACATTCGTAACCGGGGCTATAACACTGCAGTAAACTCAATTACAAGTATTCTTGATACTTCCAAGATGGGATACCAGTATATTGAAAACCTTAAAAATGCACGCGAACTCGTAATCCGCGAGTATGAAGACAACGATGTTGCCATCCTTCCGGATGAAAGATACAGCATCAAAATGAAGTACTATGACAACGCTCAGCTTATCGAAGAGAGAAAGGCTTATGACGTACAGGTTAAGTCGTTCGAAGTAGAAGTTGAGCATGTCTGGGACGTACTTGAAATGGTTTATGTAGACGGAAAGAGAATGAAGAGGATCACTGATTTCGAAGATCTCTCCAATATCTACAAAAACAAGGTTAAAAAGAGGATTAAGTCAAAGACAGGCGATCCTGTTTACGAAGACATCGAAAAGAGCTGGGATGAAATATCATTTGTAAACCCGGCGGAAACTGAAGTTGAAAAGATGAACAGAACATATGTTTTTGAGAAGGACAAACTTCATAAAAAACTCGTTCTTATGAAAGATAAACTTCAGGAGATGTACGGCTACAGGTATCCGATTCAGAGACGGGTTATGGAAGAAAGACTTTCATTCCTTACATCTGAATTTGCCAACTTTGATTATCTTATCAATCCGTACCATATTCAGCCCGGATTGCTTCTTGATGTTGATATTACATCCATCAAACGCAAGAAAGCCACGCTGGACGGTATGGCAAACGTTCTGAATGAATTCCTGCATGGTGTTTCCAAGGGATTCCAGGATGCTGCATTCGCTGCTTTCTCAAGAAGAAGATCTACAGTCCGTGAAGATATTGATATGAGTTTCTCATCAGATCTAACTGATGAAGATGCATCAACAAGATCACTGGGTTCATCCTACCTTGATATGCTAAATGCGCCTGAAGAAAGCGCACCTGTAACAACAACCGTGGAAGAGACCAAGGCTCCGGTAAAAGCTAAAGCTAAACCAGCCTCTAAACCTGCTGCCAAATCCAAGGGAGTGGTTGACAACGATAAAACAAAACAGAGACGCGGAAGACCCAGAAAGAACAATTTAGATTCAATCTAAAATATTAAATCCCCTGCTTAACGCGGGGGATTTTTACATTGAGGTTAAAATATATGAATAAAATATTGCGCGTCTATGATAATCTTTCAAGCCGTCAGGGATTCAATGAATCACTGAATCATTTCCAGTCTGTAATGGGCATCATTTCCGATTTTGAAGAAAAATATAATCTTGCCGACATCATAAACAGTCTCCTTGACAGTAAAGACATAAAACAGGGACAGGTATCATCAATAGTTGCAGCGCTGCTCAACGACAAATACAGTTATTACAGTAAATCTTCGAATCTCATTACGACAACCTATGATTTTGATTATTTAAAGAATGAACTCAAAGCATTAAAAGCCTTTGACATAGTTCTTTGTTATCACCATCCGGAACTCGGTTCGATAGTCATTAACCCGAAAAATCCGGAAAGCTGGAATGTTACCAATGAACTCAGACGCAATGAATTTTTGACTGTGTATGTCGGAACATTTGCAGATAATAAAAAAGAAGCCATCCCGCGGGACAAAGTAGCGGATAAAATACTAGAACTGCTTAACGGAAAAAAATCCAAACTTCCGGACACCTTTAAAAAGGGCAGCTATAAATACAAAAAATATGTAGCATATGATGATTATGAAGATGAAGCAGAAGACGATTATGAGGAAGAACCGGATAACTATATTGAAGAAGAATCCGCTGCGCCTCAGGAAATAAAACAGGAACCGAAGCCCGAGAAGAAACCATCCAGCGGTTCCGGAAAAATGACACCCTTTTATTCTGTTCCCGTTACGAATGAATTATTCCACAATGGCAATGTAGAAGCCTGGAAAAGAATTATCCAAAGCTACAATGCCAAAAATCCTGATCTTGAAGTACACATTTTTTATGACGGTGAAAGAATACTTAACATCGCGTCATTATTTAAATGGGGAAAGGTTAAACACGGCAGTTCAATTCTCTTTGCCGTATCAGGAGACAATATTCAGGATGTTGCAAAACTGCAGAAATATCTCAAGCAGGGTGCAAGCCCGCAGTTTGAGGCCTTTCTGAGATTTCCAGTAAACCAGATCTTGAATCTTTTTTAGTTAATCGGGGACTTATTATGAATATAAAAGAAAATACGTATTTTATAACCAACAAGACTTCAGCAAAAAAGCTTCCTGATTCCGATTTAATCGGTATCAGGGGAAAGCAGGCTTATGATCTTGTTAAAATGGACCTTCCGGTAGTACCGGGATGCATACTGAATACAGAAATATCTTCGAAGCTCGGTAAAGAAAAAGATATTTTAAGTGTTCTCAAACCCTTTTTCGATTACTATCAGAAACTTTCGGGAAAGGTGTTCGACAGCCCGGAAAACCCGATGCTGTTGAAGATCGTTCTTAGTTCGAATCTTGCAATTGCCGCTTATCCAACGCTGCACAATTTCGGTCTTGCAGACAACACCTTTGACGGTTTCAGTGAATTCGTAGGCACTGATTTTGCCAATCACGAATTCCTTTTTATGCTCAACGGACTTTTTCAGGTAGAACTGAGAATCGCAGAGATTCTCGAAGACAACAAGGCGCTTGATAAATATAAAAAGAACATCAGCAAGCTAAAAGGGCTGAATACTGATAAAAAAATCAATTATACCAAGGTAATCGGCGAACTAAAGAACGAACTCGATCCCGGTCTTTTCAGAAGCGCCTCAGAACAGCTCGAGATTGTGCTTAAAAGAATCAGCTATCTGATTGAGATTGAAGATACTGAAGAAACCGGTGTCGCTATTCTTATTCAGCCGATGGTATACGGAAACTACGGAAAAGACAGTTATTCCGGTTACTTCACTACAAGGGATGCAATCACCGGCGACGGTAATATAACCGGAGAATTTTTTCAGAACAAATTCAATTCTGCCGAATCTACGGGAAAAGCCATCAAGAGTATCGACAAGAAGTATTACACTCAGTTTGTCGATTTATCTGACAAGCTTGAATCGGAATACCGTGAAATTCGAAAAGTCGGTTTTACTATTGAGAGCGGCAGACTGTCGCTTATCAATCAGAATCCGATAAATGAAAAGTCTACAAGGGCAGACATCAAGCTTCTGCTAGATCTTCATGCAAAGAAGAAAATATCAGACAAGGACGTAATCAACGGTATAAAACCCGGACAGCTGAATGAGCTTCTGCATCCTGTAATAGACATGTCTACTGTGAAAAATCTTAAAAGGATTGACGGAGGCATTTCAGGCGCACCGGGAGCAGCCATTGGAAGGGTATTTTTCTCGACCGAAGCACTTCTTGAAGAATACAAGAATGCGAGACTGAACGATCAGGACGACCGATTAATTCTGTGCCTGGTTTCAAGTTTTGCAGAAGATGTCAAGGCAATCGAACTTGCCTCGGGCGTTCTGTCTTCAGAGGGCGGATACTCTGCTCATGCGTCTGTTGTTGCACGCCAGTACGGAAAGATTTCTCTTGTAAATCCTGCAATCAAGATCAGCGGGAAAAAGGCTGTGATCGGCGGTACTACCATTAATGAGGGCGATAAAATAACGCTTAATGTTCCGGACTTTGCGGAACCGAGTATTTTTCTCGGGGAAGCCGGTCTTATTCAGCCGGATCCGGCAAAAAACGGCCTTATAGAATTCTCTGCGCTTGTAAAGAAAAACATTAAAAACTTCGAGATCAGGGCAAACTGCGATAAGGCAAATGACGCAAAACTTGCGCTCGCTTTTGGTGCCGACGGTATCGGACTGTGCCGCACCGAGCATATGTTTTTTGATGAATCGAGGATCAATGTTTTCCGTGAGATGATTTTTGCAGACAATGAAACCGAAAGGAAAGCAGTCCTTAAAAAGCTTAAAAACATGCAGAAAAAGGATTTTACAGATCTTTTTGCTGTAATGGCAGGCAAGGAAGTTAATATACGGCTTCTCGATGCACCTCTGCATGAATTTTTGCCGCATAATCCATCAGAGGTTAAAGCCTTCGTTGCTTATATGAAAAAATCTTCGGGGAAGAACTTCACTGAGAAAAATCTGCTCGAAAAATCTGAAAGCCTCAGAGAGTTCAACCCGATGTTAGGGCACAGGGGCTGCAGAATTGCAGTATCATACCCTGAAATATACCAGATGCAGGTCGAAGCCATCTTTGAAGCAGCCTACGCGCTGCAGGAAAAAAAAGTCGATGTCAGGCCTGAAATAATGATTCCGCTGATTATGAACGAGGCCGAGCTTAAAATGATCCTTTACGGAAAGAAAATCGAGGGATCACAGTACCCGGGTCTTATGGATGTTGAAAAATCCGTACGTGAGAAACTCAAAGCCAAACCGATTGAGTTCAAGGTGGGAACAATGATCGAGCTGCCGGCCGCCGCCTTGTCTGCGGGTAATATTGCACGCTATGCTCAGTTCTTCTCGTTCGGAACAAATGACCTTACCCAGACAACGCTCGGACTTTCAAGAGACGACTTTACCTCGTTCATGCCTGATTATACGCTTTACGATATCATCAGCGGTAACCCGTTCAGAACTCTTGAAAAGCCTGTTAAAGAGCTTATAGCAAGAGCCGTACAGCGCGGAACAATCACAAGACCGGACCTGCTGAAAGGGCTTTGCGGCGAACACGGCGCGGCCCCCGAAAATATCGAGTTCTGTATAGATGCCGGACTTGACTATGTTTCGTGTTCGACCTATTCGGTACCTATCGCAGCGCTCTCCGCCGCTCAGGTTCTGATAAAAAGGGAAGACTGAAAATATAACCAGATAAAAAAAAAGGGATGTCCGGACTGATACTCGGGCATCCCTTTTTATTTGCTGATGAACTGAAAAAATTAGAAAATGTTGAACTTCTTGATAGCTTCAGTTACGAGCCTGGCAGCCTCTACAGCATCCCTTTTCGGTACCTGTGCTTCGCGATTGAAAGTCTGCACAAAAAAGTACTCGATTGTTTCAAGAACCTCAGGTCTGTTATAGAAACAAAGCGCGAAATTGATTCCGGTAGGTTTTAAAATCGTGAAGGAAGAGTAGGTTACTATCGGTTCTTTGGGTACCATAATTTTATACTGGTTTTTGGACTGGTGTATATTAAGTTCGTTGAACCTGAACGGAATCGAACTTCCCTGTTCGCGGGATACAGGTTCGATATACTTCTTTGAATACATTGCCGGTTCTACGAGAATATAAAGCTTGCAGCCGTCTGTTTGAAATGTAATTCCTTCTTCTCCTGCAGAAATATTTTTTACGCCTGCGTAAGCTACAACTTCATATATGGAATATGGGGTATTATTCTTGAAAAAAGAAGAAACAATATATCCGCCGTCCTGCGGCAGTTTTCCTTCGTTATATGCTTGAAATAAATCAAGCGCTTTAGTTTCAGCCATATCACTCTCCTGGATTTATTATAAAATAGACCACTTTAATCTGCAATAAAGTTTAATTTTTTTTGATTTTTTTTAATTCTTCCGCCTTTTTCATATACATCTCCGCCCATTCTTTTATTCCTTTTCTGCGGTAAATTATCCCCATGTTTCTGTATATGCGCCAGTCTTTGTATCCGCGGTAGATGCAGTTTTGGAAGACTGCCAGGGCTTCCTCGTCCTTTCCGTTTCTGTAAAGTGTAACTCCGTAAACAAGCATAAGCTCAATCGAAGGGTTTTTAAATGCTTTTACAGCATTCCGGAGAAGAGGCATTGTCTCGCTGTCTTTCCCGGCCTTACGCATGCAGTAGAGCAGGAGCTTCAGGTAATATTCGTTATATGGATCACCAGAAAGTATCTGCCGGTATAGCAGGACTGCGTCGCTGAATCTTCCCGCTTTTCGGCAGCAGTCGGCATATTTCTTCAGAAGCCCCCGATCAGCGGCTGATTCCGACACAAGTATTTTATATTGATCTGCAGCATGTCCGTACTTGCTGCTGCGGCTCAGCAGTTCAGCATATTCCCGTCTTTTTATGTTATCGTTTCCGAATCTTTCAAGATATTTTTTCAGTCCAGCCGCTAATGATGCCTCATCATCTTCAAATGAATCAAACAGACCGGACCAGAACTTTTTCGTATCAGGAGCAAGCTTAACCGCCTTTCTGAAAGCGGACGCTGCGCTCTTACTTTTTCCCTCGGACAATTCGCCTCGGCCTAGCGCGTTGTACAGCCACGCGTCTTCTTCATTCCCTATCATTTTTTTCAGGCTTTCCCGCCAGTCTGAAAAGGGCAGCTCAAGTTCAACGCTGCAGAGTACGCGGTAGTATTCGGCAATCCTGTCGCCCGTATTTCTTTTTTCAATCCGGTCCAGCAGCTTCATCATACCGCTGAAATCCTTTTTTAGCCACAATACTGTTGCTTTGCCGTACAGGGGTTCGACCGTATTTTTTTCAAACTTTTCGGCACGCTCAAAATGATTGAACGAATCGTCAAGGCGATCCATATTCTTCAGGCATTCGCCGGCAAGAAGGTGCATGCGTGCAGACTTTTTCTTTTTTAATGAAGCTACCGCAAAATGCATTGCGCTTCCGTAATCCTGCTTGTTCCAATATGACACTGCAAGACTGGTTTCAAGATCATCAATTCCTTCGAGGAATTCAATTACCTGCTGCTCGTTCATATACCCGCCCAGCAGTTCAACAGCATCATCAATCCTCGAATTATAGACGTAGAGTTCGGCCAGAATGTTTTTTATCAGGTTATCGTCCGGAGCAGCCTGCGAAGCAGATTCTATCTGTGCACAGGCATCTGCGTATCGGCCCTGTTCTTTAAGGCTGATGCCGGCATACAGGTTTGTCGTGATTGAATCAAATCCTGCATTCTGAATAAAGAGAAATCCGTTTGATGCAGCCTGGAAATTCCCGTTTCTGAATTCCTTGAGCGAATACATCAGAATCGCATTTATATACATTGTAAATATTCTTGAGTTATCAGGTTCTGACTCGACGGCACGGCGCAGCCAGTCTACTGACTTCGATGTATAACCGCTGCGCATCTGCGAATACCCCATATAGGCAAGCGCCGGTGCAAAATCTGGTTTAATCTTTATTGATTCATAAAAACAGTTTGATGCCCGCGTAAATTTCTGCATAGCTATATATGTACGGCCCAGGTAAAAATATCCTGCCCCGGATTTTGGGAATTTTGTTATAAAAAGCCTGAAAGCTATTACTGAATCCTCAAAATTCCCCAGTTCGTGATGAGCCCTGCCGAGATAAAGAAGCGCTTCCGGCAGGTCGTCGGTCGCGGAAAGCAGTTTTTCCAGTTTTTTCACAGCCGACGCGTAGTTTCTATTCCGGCCGTCAGCGATTGCCTGTTCAAGAAGATTATTCGTATTATTACTTTTACCGCTCACATAAAAAGATTAACATAAAGCTGTTCAATTTGCTTGCGTTATTTCATTAAGAATGATATAAATTTTTATACGGATTTCTCCGAACCGTTTTTTCTAAGGTTAAAACTATGGAACTGCGGTCGATGGGTATTGCCGGAAACGGCCATGCCTCCCGTTTGGAAAGGAGAGGGATTATGGCAGAAACTATGCCCGCAACCTCTTCGGAAGCGGGTAATTTTTTTGTTTTTTCCGGGGCCGGTACAGAAAGGTTTATATATAGTTTCCACCATAATCCTTCCGTATATAAATCGTACCGGTCCCGTTTTTTGTCTTCACATTTATAACTCTTTCTGATACATTTTCGTATGGAAGACAAGAGTATATTTCGAAACATATCACCGCTTGATCACAGGTATTACCTATCAAACAAAGCATTATTTGACGACCTTGCCGACTACATAAGCGAAGAGGCGAGTATTATTTACTGTATAAAAGCTGAAGCAGCCCTGCTCAAAAGCCACATGAGTCTTTACGGCAACCGCTATGCCGATTTTTTTGATCTCGCCGACAGCCTGCCGGACAGCATCAGCCCCGAAGAAGTTTACGAAGAGGAAGAAAAAACACAGCACAACATCAGGGCCCTCGTAAATGTAATGAAATCAAAAGTACCGGATGAGCTTAAACCGTTCATTCATCTCGGGGCCACTTCGGTGGATATTCTCGATACGGCATCATCCATGAAATACCGTGATGTGGTCAGGAATGTTGTTCTGCCCCAGTTAATCAAACTTGAAAAGCAGCTCGCCGAAATTGCTGCCCGTGAAGCATCCACACCCCAGGTCGGCAGGACGCACGGACAGCATGCAGTACCCATTACACTCGGATTTGCAATATCTGAGTATGTATCGCGTCTCGGTAAATCGATAATTGAAATTGAAAGGCTTTCGAAGGATCTTCGCGGAAAGCTTGCCGGAGCCGTCGGCTCATACAATTCTACAAGCATGATCGTAAAAGATCCCTTCGAGCTTGAAAAGAGATACCTCGGATACCTCGGCCTCGAGCCCTCCGAGCATTCAACCCAGATGGTTGAACCCGAATACCTGCTGAGACTTCTGACTGAAATGAACACAGCCTTCGGAATCATTGCAAACCTTGCAGACGATCTGCGGAACCTTCAGCGCTCGGAAATTTCCGAACTCAGGGAGATGTTCACCTCGACCCAGGTCGGTTCATCCACAATGCCGCAGAAGCGCAACCCGTGGAATTCAGAGCATGTAAAGAGCCTGTGGAAGGCGTTCAGCCCGAGGGTAATTACATTTTTTATGGACCAGATTTCAGAACACCAGCGCGACCTGTCCAATTCGGCTTCAACCCGCTTTATCGCCGATTATATTGCCGGATTTTCAGCCGCAGTTGCAAGAATGATTAAAATAACAGCCACGCTTTACGTCGATAACGAGCGCCTTACAAAAAACCTTCGCTTTACAGGCGACCTTGTTCTGGCTGAAGCAGCATATATTCTGCTTTCATGCGCCGGAGAACCGGATGCCCATGAAGTAATACGCAAAGCCACGCTGAGCTGTGAAGCGAACAATACTACTCTTGCCGCAGAGCTTCCCAAAGACGCTGAAACATGGAAACTGATTTCAGGTCAGCTGATGGAAACCGCCGGAATTGATGCCCTTGAATTCTTTTCAAAACCGGAACTCTACAGGGGCAAGTCGGCTGAAAAGGCTGAAATGATATCTTCAGCATATCTTAAAAAAATGACTGAACTCGAGGAGAGCCTGAAATAATGAATATAAGAGAATCACTCAGTTACGACGATGTACTATTGGTTCCGGGCTACTCGGACGTACTTCCGCATACAGCAAACGTACAGACGATACTTGCAGGCGATATAAAGCTCAATGCGCCGGTTATTTCGGCTGCCATGGATACTGTCACCGAGGAAGAACTGGCTATAGCGCTGGCGCTCGAGGGCGGGGCCGGGGTTATACACCGTAACCTCAGCGTTGAGGAACAGGCCTCGCAGGTGGCCGCTGTAAAGCGTTTTCTGAACTGGATCATAGAAAATCCCGTAACTGTTGAAGAGAACGCGCTGATAGGCGATGTACGCAGCCTGAGGGCAAAATACGGTGTGTCAGGCTTTCCCGTCACCGACAGCCGGGGTGTTCTGAAAGGGATTATTACCGGTCGTGACCTGAGGTTCTGCGATGACAACAATCTGCTTGTACGCGATGTAATGACGCAGAACCCGGTACTTGCCGAAGGCATCCCGACACCGGAAACGGCAAAAATAAAATTCAATAAACATAAAATTGAAAAGCTTCCCATTGTGAATGAAAAGGGAATTATAACCGGGCTTATCACCGTGAAGGACATGGAAAAGCACGGAGACCATCCCAACGCAGCAACGGACAAAAACGGCAGGCTTATAGTCGGCGCAGCGGTTTCTCCGCAGGACTACGACAAACGTATTCCGCTTCTTATCGAGAACAAGGTCGATTTTGTTGTTCTCGATACCGCCCACGGCGATGCAAAAAGCGTTGCGGACGCTGTTGCCGGAATCAAGAAAAAATACAATATTCCCGTAATCGGAGGCAACGCAGCCACCGCGGAAGCAACACGCCGGCTTATTGATGCCGGTTCCGACGCCGTCAAAGTAGGGGTAGGCCCCGGATCGATCTGTACAACCCGAATCGTCGCCGGCATCGGCGTCCCCCAGTTTTCAGCCGTTATGTGGTGCGCGGAGGAAGCCGACAAATCCGGCATTCCCGTAATCGCCGACGGAGGAATCAAATTCTCCGGAGACATCCCCAAGGCAATAGCCGCCGGAGCATCGTCGATAATGGTCGGCAACCTTTTTGCGGGTCTTAAGGAAGCCCCCGGAAGCGAGATAATCTACGAAGGAAGAATATTCAAGCAGTACAGGGGCATGGGCTCAATCGGCGCCATCAAGGAAGGCAGCGGCGACCGCTACCAGATGAAAAATGGCGAAGCTCCCGTACCCGAGGGAATCGAGGGCAGGGTACCGTATAAGGGCGAACTCGGACCGTTCCTGCATCAGCTGATTACAGGCCTTAAAAAAGGTATGAGCTATTGCGGATGTTCCGACATTAATGAATTGCGTAAATATAAGAATTTTGTTAAGATTTCGCCGGCCGGTTTAAGGGAGAGTCATGCTCACGACATCATGATAACCCAGGAAGCGCCGAATTACTCAAAAAACTAAGAGGTATTCTATGAATCTTGTTGTTGTCGGAGCTCAATGGGGCGACGAAGGTAAAGGTAAAATTGTTGACTTCCTTGCGGAAGAGTCTGACCTGACAGTCAGGTTTTCAGGCGGTGCAAACGCAGGTCATACAATCGTAGCCGGAGACGTCACATACAAACTGCATCTGGTTCCGTCGGGTATTATTTACCCGGATAAGAAAGTAATTCTCGGTACCGGAATGGTAATTGATCCCGAAGCACTTTTCATTGAACTCGCAACAATTGAAGAACAGGGTATCTTCTGGAAAAACAGAATATACATTTCAGACCGGGCACACCTCGTACTTCCGAGGTACCGGGATGAAGATGTTGAACTTGAAAAGAAAAGAATAAACCCGATAGGTACAACCGGCAGGGGAATAGGCGTGACATACGCACACAAGGCGCACCGCGACGGAATCAGGGTAGGCGATCTCTATAATGAAAAACTATACTCAAGCCTTCCCGAAGAAGACCGGGCTTTCCTTGATAAGTACAAATTGCTGATGAAGGACATGGTAATTGATCTCTGTTCTTTCATGGCTGAAAACAAGGGCAAACGGACGCTGTTTGAAGGAGCCCAGGGCGTACTGCTGGACCTCGATGTAGGCACCTATCCCTATGTTTCGTCGGGTTATTCCCAGGCAGCCGGAGCGGCAATGGGCGGAGGAATCGGCCCCAGGGCGATCGACGGGGTAATGGGTGTTTTCAAAGCCTATTCAACCCGTGTCGGCAACGGCCCCTTTCCGAGTGAATTCCAGGAAGGAAGGGACGGGGACCTTGAAAACTACATCCGCGAAACGGGCCGGGAATACGGGGTTACCACCGGCCGGCCCAGGCGCTGCGGTTACCTCGATCTTCCGGCGCTGAAATATGCCTGCAGGATTAACTCTCTTGACTCGCTGGTTCTTACACACCTCGATGTCTACGATGAAATAGGCGAGATCAAGGCCTGCATTGCATATGAATGCGGCGGAGAGCTCATTGAAGATTTTCCGTCCGACATCAGCAAGCTTGAGAAGGCTGTTCCGGTAACAAAATCCTTTAAAGGCTGGAACTGCAGCCTCAAGGATATAAGAAACTATGACGACCTTCCGCAGGCAGCCAAAGACTATATAAAATTCATAGAAAATTATACCGAAACTCCGGTCGATATCGTATCGATAGGCTATAAGCGAGAGGAAACAATCCTCAGAAAAGACTTCTGGACCTGAGTAACGGATTAACAGGGAGCGGCATAAATGGATAAAATACTCGTCTTTGATTTTGGAAGCCAGACAACTCAGCTTATCGCGCGGAGAATAAGGGATTTCGGTGTTTATACTGATATTGTTACGGCCGAAAGCGAATGTACCGAAGAACTCCTTCGTGATGTGAAGGGTATTATTCTTTCCGGGTCTCCATATTCCGTTTATGAAGACGGAGCCCCGGCACCGCACCCGTCAGTTTACAGAACAGGTCTGCCTGTACTCGGTATCTGCTACGGTTTTCAGCGCATGACTGCCGATTCAAACGGAAAGGTGCAGAAGCTTGAAAAAACCGAGTACGGACGTTCGAATATCAATTTTATCAAAGAATCGCCGCTTTTTGCCGGTATCCCGGACGGTTTTACCTCATGGATGAGCCACGGCGACAGCATTGATGTGCTCGGCAAAGGCTTTGAACTCATCGCAAAATCCCAGCATCATATTGCCTGCGGGTACAATGCTGAAAACAACCTCTACGGTATACAGTTTCATCCTGAGGTAACCCACTGCGAGCACGGAATAGACATTCTGAAAAATTTCGTCATCGGTATATGCGGTGCGGCAACCGGATGGAATATGGATGTGTACCTTAAAGAAGAAAGCCTTGCAATACAGCAGCAGGCCGGCGACAGGGATGTACTTCTTCTTATCTCCGGCGGGGTTGATTCTACCGTGGTCGGCGGACTGCTGCTCAAGGCGCTTGATCCGGCAAAAGTACATCTTATGTACATCGATACCGGGCTCATGCGTAAAGACGAATCAAAAGAGGTCGAGGCAGGACTTAAGAAGCTCGGTGCGAGCAATCTTTACCTTATTGATGCATCTGACAGGTTTTTGACGGCACTGGAAGGGGTTTCGGAACCCGAAAAAAAACGGGAAATTATCGGCGATCTTTTCATTAAGGTTCAGGAAGACGAGATACGAAAGAGGCTTTCCGGTGATTACCTGCTGGCCCAGGGGACTCTGTACACCGATCTGATAGAATCAGGCAAGGGCGTCGGTAAAAAAGCCCATGTAATTAAATCACACCACAATGTACGCTCCCCGCTTGTAGAAGCCAAAAGGGACGCGGGTCTTATAATTGAACCGCTTGGAAAATTGTACAAGGATGAGGTGAGGGCGCTCGGCCGTAAAATCGGCATAAGCGACGAAATCATCCGCAGACATCCGTTTCCTGGCCCCGGACTCGCAGTTAGGATACTCGGGGACATTACCCTTGATAAATGCAATATTCTGCGTGAAGCTGACTGGATTTTTATCAACGAACTCAAATCACGCGGGCTATACGATAAAATCTGGCAGGCATTCTGTGTTCTGCTTCCGATACGTTCCGTCGGAGTCGCAGGCGACATGAGGGAATACGGCTATGTTCTTGCACTTAGAGCGATTACAAGCAGCGACGGAATGACGGCTGATGTATATCCGTTCGATACGAAGGATATTCTGGAAATATCATCGCTAATAACCAATTCCGTCCGTGGAATAGGCAGGGTTGTCTATGACGTATCATCCAAACCCCCTGCCACGATCGAATGGGAATAAATCATTAAAAAAACCTGCACAGCAATTCAGTCGCAGCCATAATGCATATTGCTGCGTACTGAATAATTAACTTGACTTGTAATATTGCTGATATTAGAATCTATTCAATGAATTATCTCAGTAAAATAGGAGTTAAGTTATGACCAATCTCAAGGAAGCATTTTCAAGCTTTAACCCGGCTGAAGCATTCGGGCTTGCAGTAAGAATTGAAAAAGACGGATTTGCGCTCTATCAAAAGGCAATCGACAGGACTGAGAATGAGCGGGCCAAAGACGACCTTAAATTTCTTCGTGACCAGGAAGCAGGTCATCAGGCTGTCTATGAGAAGCTATTAAAAGCAACCGGCAAAGAATACGTTGAGAATGCTGATTCTCCTTTATATGCCTGGGTGAAAGAAAACATGATTCAACCTGTACAGGCGGCACTGGAAAAAGAACCTCCCCAGAACTATAAGGAAGCCCTTTTGATTGGTCTGGCACTCGAAGATAAAAGTATTGAATTTTACAAGATGCTAAAAAAGAAATCGGAATCAAAAGATGATAAAAAAGCGATAACAGGGATTATCCGTGAAGAAAAGCGGCACAAGAATTTTCTTAACGCTGTAATGCGGTATTCTCTGCCGTAATAAATATACATACGCATGAGTCGGACAGTCTTTTTGAGGCTGTCCTTTTTTATGCAGTTCTGTTTAAACCGATTTATTTTATTTGCTTTAGGCAGGAGTTTATATATACTTAAATTGTTATGAAAGCACATCGATTAAGGCTGAAAAGCATAATGACTTCAGTACTTGTCAGTATAGCCATTCTGTTTATTATTATTTCCATCCCCGAGCTTTTCCGTGCATACAGCCAGTACAGGACTGCTTCCAATACCGCGCAGCTTGTAAACATTGCTGATGATCTGTTTCAGGCAGTCAGGCACTATGGATTTGAACGCGGCAGGGTAAATGTGGTCCTGACTAATAAGGGGTCTCTTGACCAAATGGCTGCAAACCGTAATTTTATAACCGAACAGAGAGAGAATGGCGAAAAAGCATTTAATAATGCCGTCAGTTCGTTAATGTCAGAAAAAATTCCCTTCAATCAGGAATCATTAAACGAAGTGATTTCAGAACATAAACAAATTTCTGAATTGCGGAAAATAGCAGATCAAAATATGGGACTGCCCTATACCGAACGTGATCAAACGTTTCCGGACAGATGGTTTCCGGCAATGACTTCATATATCGAAGCGATCGAAAATTTTCTATACAGCATTTATTTTTATGTGGCCGAAACTGATCCCGAAAACGGAATCGGATTCAGGCTGAAACTTGATGCATTATCATTAAGAAATACAGCAGGACCTGAATGTTCAAGAATGCTCACCCTGAATTCAGGCAATGCAGTACTGGACAAAAAGCAGCTTGATGAAATCCTGATTCTGAGAACCCAGACTGATTTATACTGGTCCGAAATACAGAGAATTGAAGATTATTTTAATTATCCGGAATTAAAAGCTGCAATTTCTACAGTGGACCGGGTGTATTTTACCGATGTGCGCTCACAGCTTGACCAGGTCAGGCTGAGTGCAGCTGATTCGTCAATTGTAAAAATACCACAGGCTGTTCTGACCGAAAGTGTAGTAGCAGGGCTTGAAACGATTGCTGGAATAATGGACGCGGCGAGAGATGTAACTTCGCGCATTAGCAGCCGTAACATGAAAAGTGCGGCCTATAAATTAACTTTAAATTCCATACTCAGCCTGTCGCTTATTTTCCTTGTTATATTGATAATTTTTCTTATCTCCAGAAAAATTATCAATCCGGTCGCTTATTTGACGAATACATTATACAGGATTTCCAGGGACGAGGATGTTATCGATATATCTTTCAGTGAACGAACTGATGAAATCGGAGAACTGGCCGGTGTTGTTCAATTATTCTATAATTACAGGGAAGAGCGTAAATTACAGACTAAAAGACTTGAAATAGAAAAGGATAAAGCCGAAGAAGCCACCAGGGCAAAAAGTATTTTCCTGGCTAATATGAGCCATGAAATCCGGACACCAATTACAGGAATTATGGGGCTGACTGAAATGTCCCTGGATTTGCAGCCGCCTGATAAGATCAGAGAAAATCTTGAATTAAGTTTGACTACAACTGAATCCCTGCTTTCAATTATTAACGATATACTTGATTTTGAAAAAATCTCTGCTGATAAGATCATAATCTCGAACGACACGTTCAATCTGCATAAATGCCTGCGGAACTCTGTCGATCTGTACAGGTACCAGGCTGAAAGCAGGAATATCGGGTTATATTTAAATATAAGCAAGGACATTCCTTCATGGATTAAATCTGATAAAATCAGATTGGAACAAATCCTGAGAAACCTCATTAATAATGCGCTGAAATTTACAGAGAATGGAAGTGTTACGGTTACAGCAGAAATTAAGGATAGTACGGAAACTGAATCAGAAAAACCGCTCCTTTTACAGATTTCAGTTGAAGATACCGGCTGTGGAATTAAGCAGAATGACATAAGCAGTATTTTTGAATCGTTCAAACAAATCGATTCATCCTACTCCAAAAAATACCAGGGAACCGGTTTAGGGCTTTCGATCTGTAATTCATTAATTTCCAAAATGAACGGAACGATATCTGTGGATTCGGAAGTAAACCGCGGCTCAAAATTCACCTTCATTTTTCCTGCGACTGTTTCCGAAGCTGTTGAAATTAAAAGCGCTAATATTGAACTTGCTCCGGATGTTCCCCGAAAAATTCTTTTTGCAGAAGATGAAGCCATTAACCGTCTGTATTTGAAGTATTTTCTTGAATCGGACGGACATGATGTTACCTTTGTAAAATCCGGAATTGAATTAATTGAAAAACTCAAGACTGATAAATTTGATTTAGTCATTTCAGATATTCAAATGCCGGAAATGGATGGAGTAGAAGCAGTTAAAACAATTCGCAGCGGTAATTCAGGTGTTTTAGACCCGGAGATTCCGGTAATAGCATTTACCGCGTACACAGCAAAATCAGACACTGACAGGTTTGAATCAGCAGGATTTTCCGGTTATCTTTCAAAACCTGTACATATCGCTGAATTAAGAAAAATTATAAACTCAGCCTGAAATATTAATTAAAAAGAAAATCCGCAAGCCCGGCGACAGTGCTGAAATAATAACTGCAGTGCAGCCTCATGTGTTTCTCTATTTCGGGGACACTGTGGCCCCATCCGGCGCCCGCTATATCAATTCCTGAATTCTTGGCCATTTCGAGTCCGGGTTTAAGATCATCTACCATAAGCATTTCTTCACGGCTTAAATCATATCTTTCAATAATCTGTTCGACAGGCCAGGGTGACGGCTTTCTTTTATTTTTGTCATGATCCCATCCGAAAATGATATCGGGTCTGCAGCCTTCACCCCTTACTTCATAATGCCTTGCAATATGCTCAGCTTCAGAATGAGATACGACTGCTATTATCCCGCCGCTGTCCTGAAACTCTTTAATCAGCTCGATTATTCCGGGAAAAAATCCAGGGGCAGCATTTTCGTTGAAGCTGCGCCAGATATTGTACTCGATTTTAATCTCTTCATCGGTAAAACCGAGTTCACCGGTAAAAAACTCCATCACGCCCGGGTCGAAATTCTTTTTAAACCATTCATTAAGGCTTACAACCTGCTGACCGGGCCTCAGTTTACGCATTGTTTCGATGTGGGCCGGGTAGTGTATTGCCGATGTGCTCTGAACACTCGTATCATCATGATCAAGCAGCAGACATTTGTATTTCATAATGAAAAGTTTTAACATTTTAACTGATATTGAATCAATAAGCTGATACAGGTATATTACCCTATGCAAATTAAATCACTCTGCGTCTTCTGCGGCTCAAGCTTTGGTACGGACGAAATATACAGCCGGAAAACTATCGAACTTGCACAGATCATTTCGGGTTCCGGAATAAACCTGGTTTACGGCGGCGGCGGTGTGGGCCTGATGGGGCTGCTCGCAGAAAGCGTTATCAGCGGCGGCGGCATGGTTACCGGCGTTATTCCTGAACTTATCCACGGCAAGGTCAAGAATCTTCCGGTTTCCGAGCTGATTATTACCTCTGACATGCACGAGCGGAAGAAAAAAATGTATGAATTATCAGACGGTTTTATTGCACTTCCCGGCGGAATAGGGACCCTTGAAGAGCTTACGGAAATATATACATGGCAGCAGCTCGGGTATCACAGAAAACCGGTGGGTCTGTTAAACATTAACGGATTTTATGATAATTTTCTATCTTTCCTTGATATTGCAGTGAATTCCGGATTTCTTAAGGATGTACACCGTAAACGGATGCTCATCGGGAATGAGCCTGCCGAACTGATTGAAAAAATGCATAACTACAGCGGAGAAAACGTTGACAAATGGAGCTGAAATGAACACTTACGATAACGATGCAAATATGAAGATCTTCCTTCTCAACAAGGGCAGGTACCGAGGTGCCGCACTTGATGCAACCCGCATGGTAACCGAAATGCAGAAGGCGCATAATACCGGCATTCTTGAAACCTATGCACTCGGAGAAACCTACATTGCAGCAGGCCTTCTTACTTCGATGCTCAAGGGCAATGATCGTCTTGGAATAGTATTCGAGTGCGGCGGACCGATAAAGGGAATCAGTGTCGAAGTTAATGCGGAAGGCAATGTACGGGGCTACCTGAAGAACAATCCTTTTCCGCTCGACGGTGTTCCCGAGAGCCTTGATCTCTCGATGCTGTTCGGTCCTGGTTTTCTTTCGGTTATCCGCTACCCCGAAGGAAGCAGGCAGCCGTTTACAGGTCAGGTGATGATAACCTTCGGCAGCATAGCAAAAGATCTTGCTTATTATTTTACCACTTCAGAAAACCTTCCGTCCGCATTCAATCTAAGCGTAAAATTCAACAAGGACGGCAGCATACTCGGTGCGGGCGGCGTTTTCATTCAGAAGATGCCCGAAGAAGGCGGGAAAATAGACAGCCGCGCCGATGAAGATGCCGCGGCAGGCCTTGAAGAAGCACTGACCTCAATGCCGTCAATCGGCAGAATGCTCGCCGAAGGTAAAAGCATATCCGAAATTATCGGTGACACATTCGGTGACTACTTCCCTAATGTTATAGGCAGCAGGCAGATTGATTTTAAATGCAGCTGCAGCAGGGATCAATTCAGCAGCTACCTTAAAGGTCTTGCCGAAAATGATAAAAGAGATATTTACGAAAAGGGACCTTACCCGGTAGTTACAGTCTGTCACAACTGCAACACATCGTATGAGTTCACCAAAAAGCAGGTCAAAGATATCTTCGAATATTAACTGATTACAGCCTCGTTCTGAGGATATCTTCGATTTCTTTTTTATCGAAATTAACAGGATTATTCCTTGCCGATGAAGCCCCGGCGATTTTACCGAGATCCTTTTCTGTAATACCGAAGTCGCCGAGCCTTGGAATCTTCAGGTTGTCAGTCAGAGTTTCAAGAATTTGTATGAATCTCATCCTCGCTTCTTTCGGCAGCATATCATCGCTTTTTGAAGCTATATAGCCGAGTTTCGTAAACTTCATCAATCCCGGAGATTCAGGTCTTTCTTTCTCAAGTTTTATTATCGTTGCGCGCATGCCGGCAGCGAGAAGGGTGCCGCAGAATGATCCGTGGGGAGCGTTAAAGTATCCGCCGGCCGGGCCTGCGATTCCGTGAATAATGCCGTACCCGCTGTTCGCAAGCGAAAAACCTGATATATATGCACCGTAAGCCATTTTGGCCCATGCATTCCCGCAATCATCATCACAATATTCTGATTCATCCCGTAATCTGCACACTATCGGAAGTGATTCAAGCACTCCTTCAATTGCTCCGACCGCGAGAATATCGGTGTAGAAGGACGCCCTTGTCGATACATATGATTCAACAAGCTGTGAAAGAGCATCAAGTCCGCTTGCAGCCGCAACCCTAGGAGGGCAGCTTTTATAAAGATCAGGATCTATAATTACTGAATCAGGAATGTAGTTAGTATGTCTTAGGGATTTTTTGAATCCGTTTTCGCCGACGCGGCTGAGTACTGCGTTATATGTTGCCTCGGAACCTGTTCCGGCGGTAGTTGGGACGGCAATAAACGGAATTTTTTTACCCGAAGGCTTGCGATCGCCTATTCCTTCAAGAAAATCGCAGACGCTTCCTTCTTCGCAGAGCATCGCACTGACCGCTTTTGCGGTGTCAATTACACTGCCTCCGCCCACAGCGGCTATACAGTCCGGAAGCTTTCCGCCCCTTATTTCAGCTGTAATTTCATCAACAAGTTCCGGCGACGGCTCTCCTCTGACAGTAAAGAGCTGTCGATCAATTCCCTTTTCTTTGAAAGATTTCTCAATTTTGTCCAGCGTACCGCTTTCTCTCAGCGAGGAACCGCCGGTAAAAAGTACGGTATTATTGCCGTAAAAAGATACATCGTCAGCCAGGCCCTGGACGCTGCCGGGTTCAAACACGAGATTTCTGTTGTTGCATACTGAAAAGGGTGAAATAATCATATGAAGCGTCCTCCTAAAACGCATTATAATCTGCTGTAAAAAAATGATAAAGTAAAAAAACAAATTTTTACTTGAACTGTTATGAGTTTTAAATTACTGTGAATTATGCAGGAAGCAATTAAAAAGGTAGTAGACGCTGAACAGCAGGCCGCGGGAATTATCGCTGAAGCCGGAAGGACATCAGCCGAGATCATGAGCACCAGCAACAAAATTATTTCTGAAAAACTGAATGCATTCAGGGCGGAAGAGCTTGTCAGGTTCAATAAGGCCGTCGAAGACGCTGAAAATCAAAGCAGAATATTGATTGACAGCATAAAAGCGGAAGATACCGAATTGCCAGCCGGCCTTGAGGCCGCTATTGCTGATCTGGTACTAAAACGGGTACTGAAAACGGTCTTTGATTGAAAAATGAAAAAAACAGCTGTCTCCGAATACGGATTTATCAATGCCAAGCTTAGATCACGAATAAGCAGAATACTTACCGATGAGCTGATCCGGGAACTTTCCGGTTCTGAGGATATTGAAGCTGCCGTACAGGTTCTTGCTTCCCACGGTTTTGAAAAAGCTGCAAATATCTGGAATTCCACTGGGGACATACAGAGCCTAGAATTTGAATTATTCAGTAATCATATTAAAAATTACAGAACAGTCATGAAAAACACTGAAGGGTCCCTCAGGCATTTTGTAAACGTACTGACAATGAGACCTGAAATTGAAAACATAAAAACCTCTGTCCGCCTGTGGTACGGAAACAGTATCAGGCAGAGACCTATAAGTTACCGTTCCGCCTATATTTATAAAGATAGAATTTATGAGAAAATTGACTGGAACGCACTTATAAATGCCGCCGGATACGATGATATCAGGAAAATATTCAGTAATACTGTGTATAAAACAGTATTTGATAACCATTCAATTATTGATAAAAACGACAGGCTCTTCGAACTGGAAAATGCCCTGGACAAGCTTTATTACGGACTGATTTTTGAAGAAAGCAAACAACTTGCTAAAGCCGACAGGAATATCGTAGATCAAATTATATCGACAGAAATTGATCTTCAGAATATCGGCTGGCTGATCAGGTACAGGCATTTTTATAATATGGATTCTGCAGCCCTTTCGAAGGTAATGATACCCGGCGGGTTCGGTCTGAATTTGGAAAAAATGACTGTTACAGCCGGTGAAATGCCTTCCGACATTTCACCGGTAGATTTTCTGAAAAAAAGCTACCCGGAACTATCAGCACTGAGTATTTCCGACAAGCATCATTTTTCATCGCAGGCAATCCTGCTCGAGCAGCTTCTTGACGAAGCCCGTAAACGCAGGTTCACCAGAATGCTTGCAGGCTACCCGTTTTCAATCGGAATAATACTGGTGTACCTTTTTATGTCCGAGAGCGAATTCCGCTATATTTCTTCAGTTTTAAACGGTAAAAATTATAAAATTCCACAAAGCCGTATAGAGGAGCTGCAATGAGCCTTTTTACGACCAGAATGAAACTTTTATCTGCAGTTGTAATCGAGACAAAGGCGGAGGCTGTTGCGAAGGAACTTCTGAAACTCGGCCTGCTTGATTTTGTTGATATCACAAAACTTTTTAACACCGAGGGGTTCGAACTCAGCACCGGTGATAAATCGCTTTATTCAGAAGCACAGGAACTCAGAAGAAAACTCGAGACTATCTATAACCAGGCGGGTGTTGAATACCCCTTCCGTGAAAAACTAAGCCTGTCGCAAATGTCCGGATTTCATGGCGAGAAAACCCGGGCGGAGATCGATAAAACTGTTTCGGAGCTTCAGCAGCTGCGTGATAAACAGAAAAAATCGTGGCAGGAATACCTCAAACTTAAAGAGATTTCAGATTATCTTCAGACAGGCAGCGGGCGAACCTCCGGCGACAGTAAATTTCTGCTTGTAAACAGAGGCAGGCCTTCAAAGGGGAATTTTGAAAGCCTGCTTGAAAGCATTTCGCAGATACCGCACTTCGGAACATCAATAACCGGTTCAGATTTGTGTTTTCTTGTCACATTGCGCAGGGACCGCAGCACGGTTGAGAACGCTCTCGAAAAATTCAGCTGGATCGAGAATGATGACCAGGCAGCCGTCGCAGGCCGCGACAGTAAAGTTCTCGAAAGGCTACACGAAAAATCCGAACTCATAAAATCACAGACCGACAAGATCTCGGAAGAAATGAAGAACAGGGTACTGGAGAACAAGGAACGGCTTGACGGCATATGGAAAAACCTCAGGCTGCATGAACTTTACGGAACCATCCGCAATAATTTTTCGCATACTCAAAGCACAAGCCTGTTTTCGGGCTGGCTGCCTGCGAATAAGGCGGCTGTAGCCGAATCCGCGATCAGATCAGCCTGTAACGGCGAATGCATAATCGAGTGGTCCGAGGCGAAGGAGTTCCGGCGCGAAACCGTTCCGGTTGAAATAAAACAGCCGAAGGCGCTTGCACCGTTCAAAATGCTTGTAGAAAACTTTGCCGTGCCTGAATACGGTTCTATTGATCCTACAATATTTGTAACTGTCGCCTACATGATCATGTTCGGGCTGATGTTCGGCGACGCGGGGCAGGGATTGGTAATCATTCTTATCGGTCTTATCGGCGGACGTTTAATGAGTAAATCGTCACCGGGTATAAAAAACCTGATGCACCTCTTTATTTACTGCGGCTCCGCATCTGTTGTTACCGGCATTCTTTTCGGTTCGTATTTCGGATATAAAATATTTCCGCCGCTCTGGTTCGATTATCACGGGATTGTCCTCGGTCATGGCGACGGAGCAGGCGGCAATATCCACGATGTCTATGATATTCTTAGAATCACCATTTACTTCGGTATATCGGTTATCGCAGCCGGACTGCTCATAAACTGGATTAACCTGTATAAAAAAAGAGACTTTTTTACGCTTTTACTCGACAAATCAGGGGTTCTCGGCGGGTGGTTTTACGGATGCGGCATATATACATCTTTTTATTTTGTCAAAACCGGGTACAAACTTCTTCCCGATGGAAATCTTCTTTTCTTTTTCTTCGGTATTCCCGTTGTCATATTATTTTTCAAGGCTCCGCTCCACTTTTTTCTTCATGAACGGAATCACAAGGAATTTACCCCCTTCTCGTTAATCGATTTCTTTATGGAATGGGTTGTCGAGATACTCGAAATATTTTCAGGCTACCTCGCCAACACCCTGTCATTCATGCGGGTTGCCGGACTCGGAATTGCACATGTCAGCCTGATGACTGCCTTCGATACCATAGCCGGAATGACTAGCGGTGTATCATCGATTCTTATTCTTGTAGTTGGAAACATACTGGTTATCGCTCTTGAAGGCCTGTCTGCGGGTATTCAGGCGCTCAGGCTTAATTATTATGAATTTTTCTCAAGGTATTTTACCGGAAAAGGTATTGCATATAATCCGGTTTCATTAAGAAACCGAAAACAGGAGGGCTAAGTGAACGCCAGAAAAATTTTTAGGAACAAAATAATATTCAGCCTCGTATTCCTTGCAGCATTTATGGGATTCTTCCTGATTTCAGGAGCTAATCCGGCATATGCCGAAACAGCAACGGCTTCATCCGATAGTTCCGGAAGTCTTCAATGGGGGCTTATTGCCGCCGCGATCGCCTTCGGACTGGGTGCGCTCGGTGCAGGTATTGCTATTGCGAATGTAGGCTCCGCCGCGATGGGAGCCATAGGCGAAAAACCCGAGATTGCTTCCCAGGCGCTGATTTTTGTTGCGCTTGCCGAAGGTGTTGTAGTTTTCGGATTCATTACAGCGCTGATGATTCTCGGTAAAGTCTGACATTCTGTAAATGAACTACTTTCTGATCGGTGATGAAGATACAGTACTCGGGTTTGAACTTGCCGGCGTTTCAGGCTTAGCAGTTGAATCTGCGGCTGACGCCGAAAAAGCATTCAGCACAGCCCTTGAAGACCGTAATAACGGTATAATCATCATTACCGAAGATGCAGCCGATTTGATCAGGGAAAAGGTCGACAAGTATCTTTTTTCCGCAGCTTTCCCGCTTATTGTAGAGATTCCGGGCAGCCGCGGTATAAAAAAGGATCGGAAGGATCTTCGCACCCTTGTCAATGAAGCAATTGGTATAAAAATCTGATTGGTTATGGAAGAAGATAATAAATTAATCCAGGGAATTATCTCGAAAGCAGAAACGGAAGCAG
>QKCC01000027.1 GCA_003245835.1 Spirochaetales bacterium
ATCAAAAAAAACAGCAGGTACGGGGAACTCATAGAGTCCGCCCGCAGCCTGCTGTAAAAGAGGAAGAGAAATGAATCAGAGTACTAATTCATAATAAAAACCAAACTCGTCTTTAAGCTCATAGGCAAAAAAATCTTCTTCAGGTGTATTCTCGTAAAAAGCCACAAACGTATTAGCCGTATCAGCTTTCGTCAGAGGCGCGTGGTGCCATATTCCGGGATGTAGAATTACAGCCTGGCCCTTCCTGACCGGAAAGGCTTTAACTGAATCAAAATCAGGTTTTCCGGACTCGCCGGCAGCAGGCAGAGCAACAACAATATAAATATCCTCGGTAGGCAGAAGCGCCTCGCCCGTCTTCTGATGTGCTTCAAAGGTTTCTTCAACCAGGCCGTTCTTTCCGTAGGTCTGAACAATGGAAATCGAAGTATTGCCCGAATGATCCATAACACCCAGCCTGTTCCAGAACTTCAGTTCCGGCACGTCAGCGTCCGGGGTTTTTCCCTCGCCGCTGATCAGCCGCCCGTAGGGAGCAAAACTGCTTTCAGTCATCTGACTGAGCTTAATCGTCCGTTTTTCCATACAGTCCCGCCTTACTGCTGAACAAAATCCGCGAAGGCAGATACCAGAATGCATCCTATGGTCGCACCCGGATCCTGAAGTTCGCGTGATTTTTCCTGGTAGTATGCCGCCCTGCCGTGCTGCGCCACCATGCTTTTGGTAGCCTCAAGCCCTTCTTCAGCAGCAGCCTTTGCCTTTGCGGCGGCGGAAGACAGAGCTTCACCGGAAGCAGCTGCAGCTTCGAATGCCTTGGCGGCCGGGTAAAGCGCATCTACAATCGTTTTTTCTCCCGGCTTCGATTTACCGCGTTCCATTATTCCTTCAACAAAGGCGTTCCAGAAATCCGACGCGTCCTTTGTTCCGATACCTGTAATGCCCTTCAGGACCTTGCCGCCGCGCATGAAACCGGTAGCCATAAGGGTTCCCATAGTAGACGGGGCAGCCTTGGACATAGCCATTCCGCCCTTCATCAGCATTGTTCCAATATCATCCTCATCATAGGACGACGCAAAATCATCGATTGCCGAGAACACAGCCGCCATGGTCAGACCAAGGTCACCGTCGCCCATTTTACCGTCGAGCTCAATCAGGTAGGCCTTGTTTTCAGTCGCCGTAGCGTTCATCTTTGACAGAAATCCTTTTACATCTGTGATTGACAGGTTATCCATTAAAACCTCCGAACCTACAGCTGAACCTGTTCAAAGAACGGGGTATAAGCAGGTTTTGCAAGGTATTTCTTAAGCTCGGCATCGAGTTTCAGAAGCGAAATTGATGCGCCCGCCATTTCCATCGAAGTAGCGAATTCTCCCGCATATACATGAAAAACAGAGATTCCCTTTTCTTTAAGCATCATACTGACTTTGCGGTACATCACATAGAGCTCTTCTTTCGGGGTTGCTCCAAGACCGTTCATCAGGACGGCGACTTCATCTCCGCTCTCATAGGGCAGGTCTGCAAGGATTGCCTTCATCATCGTTTCGACAACCTCGTCGGCTGGTTTCAGGGGTCCCTTCTCTATTCCGGGTTCACCGTGAATTCCCATCCCTATTTCCATTTCACCCTCGCCGATCTGGAAAGACGGCTTACCGACTTCAGGAACTATACAGGGGCTGAGTGCAACACCCATTGTTCTCACATTGGCGCAGACCTTATCGGCAACAGCTTTTACTTCTTCGAGCGACTTCATATCATCAGCGGCGGCTCCCGCGATTTTATACACAAAGAAAATACCGGCAACACCGCGCCTCTTATGCTCTTCGCCTTTTTTGGACGACGCAACATCTTCACCTGCTACAACCTGCAGCACTTTGATGTCTTCCATGTCGGCCATCTCGGCGGCCATGTCAAAGTTCATAATGTCGCCGCCGTAATTACCGTATATGTATAGTACGCCCGCGCCCTTGTCTATTTCCTTTGTTACCTCAAGCATCTGCTCAGCCGATGGTGACTGAAATACCCCGCCAACTGAACATCCGTCGAGCATACCGTCGCCGACATATCCGAGGAACAGCGGAAGGTGTCCCGAACCGCCGCCTGTAGCAAGGCCGACCTTTCCGGCTTTTCCCGTCGCAGTACAAACACAGCGCAGGTCGTCATTAACATACTTGAGTTTATCGGGATGTGCCGCCATGATTCCTTCAATCATTTCGTCCACAAAAGTTTCGGGTTTATTTAAAAATTTCTTCAATTTTTTCCTCCTGTAAATTTTTATACTGCGGCCTGTGTTGCCGCTTTCAGCTTATTCATTTCCATTACCCGTTTTCTTTCATTGTAGTTATGAAGCAGGTAATTGATTACCATAATAGCAAGAAGGGCAAAGCCCCATATAAACTTTTTGAAAAACGGACTGAAGGCAAGAATATTCAGCCCGCTCTGAGTAATCTGCAGAATTACAATACCCATCACAAGGCCCTTCACCGATCCGAAGCCTCCGTCGGGATCAGTTCCGCCGAGCACGGCCACAAGAATTGCCTGCAGCATATAAGCAGTACCGTAGCCCGGACGCATTGAGTTAGCACGCGATATCATTATCAGCGAGGCAAGACCTGCAAGGACTGCAGTCAGAATATAGGTATTTATCAGCACCTTGGTATTATTCACCCCGGAAAACCGGGCCACGGTCGGGTTGGAGCCGACCATAAACATATTGAAACCCTGCCGCGTCCTGCTCAGCAGAACACTGACAAGGAACGCGATAACGACAAATATTATAAACGGTACGGGAATCCCTGCAACGGTACCGCTGCCGAGACCCATAAACTCTACGGGAAACCCGCTGACACTGTGGCCCTCCGTAATCACTATAGCAAGTCCTATAAACAGTCCCTGTGTTCCAAGTGTTGCCAGGATCGGCGGGACCCCGATTCCGGCAATCAGCAGTCCGTTTACAAGACCGCATACAACCGAAACAGCTATAACAGCGAGTACCGCGAATAAAATCGCAAGGCCGGCCGGGGTTGAGGACTCAACAGATCCGGAAAGAATCAGTGCTGCAATTACACCGGTGAAATTCGAGACCGACACAACCGACAGGTCGATACCGCCGGTGATCATCGCCATCATCATGGCTAAAGCCAGCAGGCCGAACTCAGGAAACTGTGAAGCCATTGACTGAAGGTTTATACCTGTCAGAAATTTACTGGGCATCGCAGCCGACAGAATAATAAATATCACCATCATGATGATAAACAGGGTCAGGTTCTTCGAACTCTTAATCTTTATTTTCACTTTGCCGCCCCCTTACGCCCGCAGGCCCTTTCGCTGGTTGATCTTGTTCTGGGCATAGGTAATCGAAACACCGAGAATGATGATCATACCGATGAAAAACTCCTGCCAGTATGAAGACAGACCTATAAGCACGAGGTTTTTCTCGAGAATCGTTATCAGGGCTACGCCTATCATCGTTCCGGTTATTGTGCCGGTCCCGCCGCTGATTCGTGTTCCGCCAAGAACGACCGCTGCTATTACACTAAGTTCCGATCCAACTATGTAGTTCGGGTTTGAATATCGAATCAGGGACAGATGCAGAACACCCATGATACCCGCCAGGAATCCTGCGTACATGTAGGTAAAAAACTGTATTTTTTTAATATTGTATCCGCATCTCTTCGCCGCTTCCCTGTTCCCGCCGATTGCGTAGATTCCCCTGCCGAGCATCGTATATTTCAGAATGAACCAGGTAAGAAGCACAAGAATCACGAGAATCAGAAAAAACACGGACAATCCGTACTCGGTGCCGTCCGGCCTGGTGATAGTAAGTATGTTCATCTTTCCGAAAGACTTGATGCTGTCCGGAATACTTCCTACGTTCACGGCCTTTGTCCCGACCCACTCGAGAAGCGCGCCGTGAAACAGGCTGCTTGTGCCAAGTGTCGTGATCAGTGTAGGCAGATTGAAAATTGAAATAAATGTCGCGTTTATCGCACCGAGAGCAAGTCCCACAGCAATCGAAATCAAAAATGCAACCACTATATTATCAACACCGCTCGCGATGAGAACATTGATAGCAATATACTGTCCGCATATCGCGATGGCCGTACATGAAACATCGATACCGCCTGACAGCAGTACTACAAAAATTCCAATTGCAAGAACAGCTGTTCCCGAACTGCTTCGAAGCAGGTCAAATATATTCTCAACTGTCATGAAAACAGGGTTTATTGTTGTGATCACTATCGAGAATACAATAACTATCAGCAGAAGATAGGTTTCATTCTTTTTGAACAATGACTTAAGACTCATGCTCCTACCCCCTTTTCATAAGATCTTGTAACAATGTCAAACAGCTCTTCAGCCGTCGTCGTGGTTGAATCTTCAACTTCCCTGATAATTCTGCCGTTGGACATAAGAAGGACCCTGTTGCAGTTGTCGAGGATTTCCTGAATTTCATCGGATATCATGATAATTCCCATCCCCTTCCCGGCAAGATCACGGATAATTTCATGTATTGTATGCTTGGACCCGATATCAATACCGATTGTCGGGCCGTCAAGAATAAAAACATCCGGTTCGGTTGCAAGCCACTTGGCAATGACTACCCTCTGCTGGTTTCCGCCCGACAGGCTGTTTACGGGGTTATCACCGCTCGGCGTTTTTATTGCAAGCTTTTTGATCCAGTTATCGGCTGAAGTCTTCTTCTTCACAGGACTCAGCAGTCCAAGTTTAACAAGCAGCGTTCTCAGTACAGTTATTATGATGTTATCTCCGATAGCCTGTTCTTCGAAGAGTCCCTGCCCATGCCTTTCTTCCGGAAGCAGCGCGATTCCATGTTTAATAGCATCTTCCGGCCTGTTGATTTCGAGGACCTTGCCCCGCATTTTTATTGTTCCGCTGTCAGGCCTGTTCAGCCCGAAAAGGGCCTGTGCGACTTCGGTCCGCCCTGAGCCGATCAGTCCCGTGATTCCGAGGATCTCGCCCTTCTGAAGGCTGAAGCTGATATCCTGAAACTGCCGTTCCTTGTTCAATCCTTCAACCGAAAGAAGCGGAGTGTCTTCTTTCATTGCCTGATTATAAATATATGGAGAATATTCGAGTTCCCTTCCGGTCATCAGAAATACCAGCTTGTCGTTATTCAGTTCGGAAGTAGGATAAACTCCTATCTGTTTTCCGTCCTTCAGGATTGTGATGTTTTCAGAAATTTCAAAAACCTCACTGAGCTTGTGACTGACGAAAAGGATTGAAATTCCCCTTTCTTTCAATTTTAATATAATAGAGAACAGATGATCGACTTCCTCTTTGGTAATTGCAGAGGTTGCTTCATCCATAATTATCAGTTTGGCGTTCTGTGTAAGCGCCCGGGAGATGGCAATGATCTGTTTCTTGGCCATAGACAGGTTTTCCACCCTTTCATTCAGATCAATTTTTTCTCCAATCTCATCCAGGGCCTTTCTGGCTGAATCCTGAATGGTTTTCCAGCTTACTGTCTGCTGATTGCTTTCAAGCATCTGGTTGATCGAAATATTTTCAGCTACTGTAAGATTCGGAAAAAGCGACAGATCCTGGTATATGATCTGTACCCCGGCCCGGATAGTCTCAATAGCCTGAATGCCGTGCTCATGAATTTCTTTTCCTTCGATCTTGATACTTCCGCTGTCGGCCCTGTACACCCCGCCGATTATTTTTATAAGGGTGGACTTCCCTGAACCATTTTCACCTATGAGGCAATGGATTTCACCCTTCCCGATAGTAAGATCAACATTATCAAGAGCCTTGACCCCTACAAACGTCTTGCTTACACCCTTAGCTTCCAGAAATACTTCAGCCATTTTGTCTCCTGTAAAAATGGAAATATTTGGTCAAAAAAAAGAAAGGAAGGCCTAAGCCTCCCTTCCCAAAACTTAGATTTAATTAAAGCTTATAAGCGCCGCTGGCATCTTTCCAGTCGCTCAGGTTGTCTTTGTTGACATCAACCCATGCCTGACCGTAGATGACAGGATTTCCATTCGCATTTTTCTTAACTGTGATGCTGTTGTATCCGGGAGCACCCATGTCTGTTCCGTCGGCGATGGTTTCACCCTTCAGAGTTTTGTATGCAGCCATTGCTGTTACATAACCGGCATCTGCGGGAACCCAGAAGTGAATTGACTGGGCAGCACCTGATTCGAGGTAGTCACCCGCAACAGAAGGCAGACATGTTCCGAAAGCTGCAACCTTTCCGATAAGTCCCTTCTCTTCGATTGCTGCAGCAGCACCGGGAACTGTACTCATAGCAGAACCCATGAGAGCCTTGATGTTAGGATAGGTTTTAAGAAGCTCAAGTGATTTTTCGTAGGCAATCTGCTGGTTTTCCTGGTCTTCAACCCTGTCGGTAGCCATCTTGAGGTTAGGATACTTGTCCTTAACCTGTGCAACTTCGCCGTCAACCCACTGGTTGTGTGTAGGAGAAGTAAGGTGACCGACAAAGGGCTGCCACAAGCCCTGTTTGCCCATCCATGCAGCCATTACGTCTGCCATATGGCGTCCGTATGCATCATTATCAAATGCTTCAACGTCAAAACTAATCTGTTTCTGGTTTGAAGATTCATGCGTAAAGGTAAGAATACCCGCATCGTTCGCTTTTTTGAATACAGGAACAAGCGATTCCGGATCATTGGGAACTACAAGTATTGCATCCACACCTTTGGCAATAAGGTCATTTACAAGAGCAACCTGTGCTGCGGGGTCAGCGGTATCAGCGCCGATCTGGTAGCAGTTTACATCAGCATACTCCTTGTCAAACCTTTCTATACCAAGTCTCATATTATCAAACCAGGCAACTCCCTCAAGCTTGACAACCATTACGATTTCAAGCTGATCACCTCCAGCCTTGGAGCTTTCCTGTGTTCCACCGGCAAACGCTAATCCGCCGATGACGATTAATGCCAGAAGCATTGCTACGATCTTTTTCATGATCGACCTCCTAAATTATTTTATATATTTCCCCGGATCGGGGACTTCAGAGTTATAAATAATCTTAACTTCACATTTTTCAGTTGTCAATATTTTTTTCTAAATATTTAGTTAGCATTTAGTAGTTTGTTTAGCTTGTTTATCAATGTTTAGGTGTATATTTCTGCACTTTTAACTCATTATTATGGCAAAAATCAGGGTAATTGTTAGGTTTTGAGTATAAAAGTGTTAATAGAACAGAACAATTGGTATTTTTTTTAGTTGTACTTTACTAAATATTAAGTTAAAATTAAGTCCGATCATCTTATTCAGGATTTTATATGAAAATTACAATCAGAGACATTGCAAATAGAGCCGGAGTATCCGCCGCCGCTGTTTCACTTGCGATAAACAACAAACCCGGGGTCAGTACGGATACAAGGGAAAGGGT
>QKCC01000011.1 GCA_003245835.1 Spirochaetales bacterium
GTTTAAAATGAAAGTTTAAAGGTTTTTTAAATATGCTTCAGTCTTATGCGTTGAGAGTCTGACGCATTGCGAGCGCTTCTTTAATTCTGCGGCGTTTAGCCCTGTAATTTTTAAGTACATTCTGATTGGCAAGAAATACAAGAAAACCGATGAACGCAAACATATTCAGCGCTATCTGCAGTGATGAAGGAAGCTTAAGCGCAGTTAAGCCTATTACAAAGAACTTAAGCGCCAGTGTTCCCATCAGAATACCAACGGCCATATTCGATCTTCTGGCCAGGTAATTTCCTATAAACATCGGGAATGCCATCGAAACAACGGCTGCATTGCTTGTAAGTCCGATTGTCGAAGTCATCGAACCCGTAAAAGCCGCATTGAACACACCCGACACTGCTACGAGCGCACCGGCAATGGTATAACAGATTACAACATGGCGGAAAATGTTGATGCCTGATTCATGTGCAATCTTCTGAGAGCCCTGTACAGCCTGAAGCTCATAACGGAATTTTGTCCATGCGAACAGAACGTACATGCATACCATGATTATTCCGAGCACAATCAGGGTAAAAGCCGGGTTCACGAGGGCCTCCATATTTGGCACCCCGAAAAGCTGCAGGCCCTGGCCGGATGATGCCGCAAACGCAACACTTTCGTATATAAGGGCCATTCCAATACCCAGAACTACGGGCGGTACCCTGAATGTGATAAAAACAATTCCTACAATAAATCCGAATATAAAACCGAATATAACGGCAACAATTAATAATCCGACACCGCTGAATCCAAGCGAAATCGCAATATTGCCTCCGATAATTGTGCCTACGAGACGCTGGGCTCCGAGCGAAAGATCGAAGCGCCCGCTGGCAAGGTTGAGTGAAAGTCCGTACGCAATAATGGTAGAAATACCTAGGTCCCTTAGAAGATTTCTTATATCGAGTACGGAATTTAGCAGGTGGGTGCCGGCAGCAAGGTAAACTATTATTTCCATAATCAGAAATACTGCCGCCGGTATAAAGAGTACATATAAAATGTTGAAGATTCCTGTTTTCATTTTATTGTTCATATCTGTTAATACACCCACCTATACTTAAAAATCGTCTTATTAGAAACCGCGTCTTTTGATAAGGTCTTCAGTTGAAAAGCTGTCAAGAACCTTATAGATGTCAGCATTGGTAATGGACGGATTATATGCGGCAAGCAGCTGCTTGATTTCATCACCGGTATAGCTCCATGTGCCTGCGCCGGTATCAAGCTTCTCAAGTCTCGCGTATTCATCCTTGTCTTTAACTACAAGCATTCCTGCTCCGAAAATTGCTGCGCGTCCATCGGGTTTAATCAGATCAACATGTCCAGAAAGCGCATTGTAGATCATCATAATTGCGAATGCATCCTGAGCAGTAAGCCCGCTGATTACAGCTCCGTCAAGCGAAGGATGTCCTGTAGGATCAAGTGTTTCGAAGGCAGTTTTAGTCGGAGGACCGAAAGTCGCAGTACTTAGAATAATTATGTTTTTATTAAGTGCAGCTTCAACTTCCTCAACAGCAGTTGCGAATACACTGGTAGTCTGGTAAACCGACAGCATCACGTCATAATCACCTGTCTGAAGAAGGCTGGAAATACCCTGAACATAACCGTCCATATTGGGGAATCCGGGGGCGATTGTGATTTTTATGTCTGTACCTGTATCGATATCGGTTATAGCACGCAGCCGTGTAAGAGTATCAACATCCTGACTGTATTTAAGTCCGTAAATTTTCTGTATTTCTCTCAGCATGGTGGAAGTGGCTTCTATATGAGAAGTAACACCGATACCTGAACCGCCGGAAACAATCAGAAAATTCTTTGGTTCTGATGATTTGAGTTTTGCAGAGAGGAGTTCTTCATAAGCAGCACCGACTTTCTTCAAATCAACACCTGTGATTCCAAGGTTGTACTGCATGCCCGCTACATCCTCTGCGTAGCGTGATGTAGTTGTTGCAATGTACAATCCGAGTTCGTTACATTTGGCTGTAATCTGTTCGATATCAGTGATTGTGCTGTATACAGCATCCGCACCGGCAGAATAGGAATTCTCAATAAATGTGATCATTTCTCCTACATCATCAATGACGTCGGAAAAAATAAAATCAACACCGATTGCAGGACCCAATTCCTCAGACAAATAAGTCATACGTGTTTGGGTTGTAGCATCAATTGCATACCAACCGACAGCGATGGTGTATTTTTCAGCACCAGCAGCCTTTTCCTGTGAGCCTCCTGCGAACAGTGCAGTAGTCAGCAGAAGAAGCGAGATAACGAGATAAAGCTTACTCATTCTTTTCATACCAATCCCTCCTTAATAGGATTAAATTATATTGTTGGTGACGGCAGCCTGTCAGGCCGCTTTTGACCAATAAATATCAAAGTCAGAAATATGATCCCCCGGACCATCTGCAGTATCATCGGGCTGACTCCAAGCATCAGCAATCCGTTATTCAGAACTGTTACCGTTATTGCACCGAGTATGCCGGCATATATAAATGATTTTGTGCCGCCGAAGATTGACATCCCCCCAAGAACAATTGAAAGAACTACATCCATGTTTAAGCTTATTGCTGTACTGACGCTGATTGTACCGGATCTGATAATAATCATGATGGCAGCCAGCCCGACGCTTATTCCGGTAATAAAAAAGGACCATAAAAGATATTTTGATTCATACAAGCCTGTCTGACCGGCGCAAACCTTGTTTGAACCGATAAACCGTATTGCCCGCCCTATTCCGGTTCCGTGAAAGATTACAGCTGATGCAGCAAAGAAAATAAGAAATGCTATAAGAGTAAAATTGGTTTGGGTCAGCATGGTAGTCATCTGAAACGGCAGCGTCAGCGTACTTGCTCCCAGGATTGTCTGCTGTACAGCGGACAGCAGCATCATCATAACGATTGAAACAAACATTACACTTACACGCAGTGCTGTACTGAGAATCGACATCAGCAGCAGCAGAATTATGCCGAAAACAACTGCCGTGACCATCATCAGAAGTATCGATTCCGTTGACAGGTAAACTATTGAAGCAATCGTGGCGACGAGCGCAACGCTCGCACCCATGGCAATATTTACATTATTCGTACCGAAGATGAAAACAGCACCCGTAGCTACAGTTCCGGTTATCAGCGCCTGGTTGAATACGATCCTCAAATTCCTGATATTAAGAAACCTGTCGCCGACAGTCAATGCAAAAAAAATACATATCAGCAGCAGGACAAAAACCGGCATCATTCTGGTGAACCAGAGGCTCTCATATATCTGTAACAGCTTCTTTCTCATATTCATTTCCCTGTGCTAAATCATAGCCTCGATTAGTTTTTGCTCATTTGGATTTTCATTGCGAAAAACTTCCGATACAACTTTCCCGTCCTTCATAATCAGTATGCGGTCGCTCATTCCTATAAGCTCCGGCAGCTCTTCACTGATAAGAAGAATTGATTTGCCTGCCTTTTTCATATCATACATGAGTTGATACATGGCAGCTTTTACACCTACATCCACTCCCCGGGTCGGACAATCCATAATCAAAATCTGCGAGTCTGCGGCAATCCATTTTCCGAAGACTACCTTCTGTTTGTTCCCGCCCGACAGGGTTGCAACAAGATGGTTTTGGGATGCTATTTTAATAGATAATCCGTCAACCTGCTGTTTTACATAGGCACGTTCTTTTCTGGATGAAATGAACGGGCCGAAAGCCCTGTTTGCAATATAACCGGTACTCTGGATGTTCTCGCGTATTGTCCCAAGAAGGCCCAGAGATTCAGTGTCGCGGTCTTTCGAAAGATAGCCGATGCCGCTGGCAATTGCAGTTTTGCTGTTTTTGATTATTTTTGAATCTGCAGTACGCACTTCGCCGTCAAGAACTTTATCTATTCCGAATAGGGCTCTTCCGATAGTGTGCATTCCGCAGTTCGACAAACCGCCGATTCCCAGGATTTCACCCTTGTGAAGTTCAAGGTCGAAACACAGAAGGTCCTGCAGCGTCGTTATACAGTCAGCTTTTAAAACCACTTCATCGGAATAACCATCATAATCGCTTCTGTAGAAGTGTCCGGTAAGCGTTCTGCCTACCATCATCTGTTTAATAACGCCTTCCTCAAAATCTTCTTTTTGAAGACTGCCTATAAAATGACCGTCACGAAGCACATTGAGCGCATCACAGTGCTGCATCATTTCATCAAGGTCATGACTGATAAAAATTACAGTGCTGCCTTCCGCTTTGAGGTTATTCATAACCCGGTATAATAATTCACGTCCGGAATGAGATAATGCGGTAGTTGTTTCATCAACAATAAAAACGCGGGGTTTCCAATACATTCCCTTGGCAATTTCAAGAAGCTTCCTCTGCTGGGCATCCAGATGCGCAGTAGAGGTCTCAGCCCGAAAGTCAGTTATTCCGTATTTGTCCAGTATCTTCTGTGCCTCTGTAAATATTCCGTTGCGCCTGATGAAAAGCCCCTTTCTGAAAAGCATCTCCTGCCCCAGAAACAAGTTTTCAGCTACAGTGATATTGGAAAGTGTGCCTGTTTCCTGGACGATCATCGCTACGCCGTTTTTCTGAGCTGCCAGAATATTCTGCGGGTCCCAATCCTCACCATCAAGAATGATCTGTCCTGCGGTTCTCGGAAGTATGCCGGCAAGTATAAGCGACAGCGTCGACTTGCCGCTTCCGTTCTCGCCCACCAGCCCGCAGATTTGACCCTTGCCGATTGTGAATGAGACTTCATCCAAAGCGGTTGTGGCCCCGAACAGTTTTGTTATATTTCGAAACTCGATATATGGTTTTTCATCAGCTGATGCAGCTGTACCGGGTCTATTGTCCAGATTGCTCATGTTGTGATTATAAGTACTGAAATTATCTTCTACATGGACATCTCTACCCCCAAAAGGACGTTCCTGCTTATTTTTCACTATATTGTTCCTTTTTAACTTCTTTAAGCCTGGAATTTAAATCTTTCACGAACTCTTCAGTAAACTTATTACTCATAAAATTTATAACCCGGAATAGGCTTATAGCAGGCATCGCCTGGGATCTTGGATCTTCGGTAATCATCGGAACTTCCCGTTGAAGTAAAGCCCAGGTCTGAGGATTCGATCTCAGAGTTTGTATTGAATCCATAATAGTGTACCTGTCTTCAGGAAAAAACTCACTTTCACCTTCATTCAGCGTGAACCAGTTTGCAACGTTTATATCCGGATTTGGATCTATGTAAACATAACTCTTATCTGGAGATTTTCGACGGTTTATAATAATGCGATCAGAACAGTCACCGGAAACAGCTGCAACAAGATTGCTGCCGTTCTGCAGGGGAATTTGATTGAAATTACATATGCCGTTATTTACCGTTTGTTTAAAGATCTTCTCGTTTACGATAAGTGTTACTTCGTCCAAATTAGAGTATACTTTTATAATGGTTTCTTCAGCGCAGCGATTTTGAAAACGCCTGCCGGCAATATACACAAAAGGTTTTACGGACCATTGAGATTTAAAATAGTAAAAACTGTCTTTCTTAATTTTTCTGTCGTAGGTTACCAGACCTTTACCGTTAAGCCCCTCAAGCCGTCCTTCTGATCTTCTCGCACTTCCGAAATCGAACATATTCCATACGAAACTTCCCCAGAGGTATTTTCTGTTTTGTATGTAAGGGTAAACAGTTTCATGATATACAGCCTGGAACTCTTCAGAATAATCCTTTCGTTTTGGTTTTGCTGAATGCAGATTTACATTGCAGTCAACGCCGTATTCAGCTAATCCTAAAGGAATTCCCGGATTATCTCTGTGAAACCGGTCCAGGAACGGCTCAAATTCAGTTATTTCTCCGTAATACCAGCCAAAATAAATATTGTATCCTATAATGTCCGTGATATTATTAAGCGGGCTGTTGTTTTTAACAGTATACAAATTCGCACCGGCTGTTATTCTGCTGTCGTCGAGCTTTTTAGCTGTCTGCTGAAGTCTTTCGATTCCGTTATATAATTCGAGTGTCTCTCCGGCGAGCGCTACCTCATTCTGGAGTCCCCAAAAACAAATAGACGGGTGATGTTTACATTGAAGAATTAATTCTGTCAGCTGCTGCACGGCATTTTCTTTTAATGCTTCATTACCGTCCGGCATACCGAGCATTGGTATTTCTGCCCAGACAATCAGCCCTGCCTGATCACATATGTCATAGAAATAACCCGGATGCTGATAATGCGAAAGCCGTACGGCATTTGCCCCGATTTCAAGGATCATTTCCAAATCTTCATCAAGTTCTTCTTTGGACGGTGCGGGGCCGGAGCCATAACGATCCTGGTGCCTGGCAACACCGTTAATTCTGAGCGGTGTACCGTTAAGAGCAAAACCTTCTTCGGATGAAATAGAAATTTCTCTGAACCCGAATGGAAGATTTACCTCATCACAAATTTTTCCGTCCCTGATTATCTTTGCTGAGGCGGTGTAAAGGTACGGGTCTTCTTTCCCTCTCCATAGCCTGGGTTCTGAAACCTTGAGCTGTGCTTCGGGCGAGTTTATGTCGCATATGATTCTGTCAACCTCGGTGATGCCGTCAATTATTGAAAATTCTACCTGGGCTTCTGTGCCGGCTTTTTCGCCGCTAACACGGGCCCTGATATTAACAGCTCCGTTATTTTGGGTTTTGATTTCTGTTCCGGATGTTCCATAATGCAGAAGGTCAAAATGAAGATTTCCCGCAAAGATAAGATTTACATCACGGTATATTCCGCCGTAATTATTAAAGTCTCCGCCTAACGGAATAATATCGTCATGCCTTGTATTATCAGCAGCTACAATAAGTCTGTTTTTGCCTTTTCTGACAGCATGTGAAATCTCAAAACGGAATAGAGAATATCCTCCCCTATGCTCACCGATGTATTCTCCATTCAGCCAGACCCGGCATAGCCCAAAAACAGCAGAAAACTCTATATATGCGCAATCTCCATGGCTATAATCAGTAATTGTAAATTCATTCAGATAAAGTCGACAGCCTTCGGTTTCAGGAGTATCAATATTCCATACGTGGGGAATGGTTACCGGCTCAGATTCTGAATCAGGAAAATCCGGTTCGTCTTTTCCTGAAAGATTGAAAGCTGCATATATCCAGTTATCTTTCAGCTGCTGATAAGTTCTCAAATAACTCCCCTTAATTAAAAAGATTATCCGGCTGTAATACCTGTTTACAATAATGATAATAGCAAAATAGAAGAAACAAACATGGATATTCTACAACTTAAAAGGATTTTCTTGACAGTTTGTTGCTGCAATTATAATCTTTCTACATGGATATTTTGGGGAAAAGCATTGCTGATATTACAGG
>QKCC01000139.1 GCA_003245835.1 Spirochaetales bacterium
TTCCTTGACCCGTTTCCCGCAGCTGATTCGCTGTTCAGGGGTAGGTACAAGCTCGAGGAGCGGATCCTTACCTACCGGCATGAATACGAAGAACCAGCCGAATATGGCCCCCAGGTCCATGAAGTGCTCAATCAGCTTGTCATCTGTGACAACTTCAAGATTCTGCCTTGTAACAGTTATGGATACCCCGAAAAGTACGCCGTACTTGCGCAGGTTGCCCATAGCTGTGTGGATTTTTTTCCACATTCCCTTACCGCGGCGCTTATCAGTTTCGTCTTCCCATCCTTCTATGCTGATTCCAGCTGCAACGTTGCCTAATTTCGCGAGTTTTTTGCATGTTTCCTCATCCAGGAGTGTGCTGTTGGTGAAGGTCAGGAAAAACATATCGTTATGTTTTTTGAAAAGCCTCAGCAGCATGTCTTTAAGGACCCAGGGCTCTCCGCCCGAGATTACCACAAAGTACATTCCATTCTGCTTTAACTGGGTAAAGATGTTGTCGAGATCAGCCTCTGTGAGTTCGCCGTCCTTAAGGTAGAGTCCGGAGTAGCATCCCTGACATCTGAGGTTGCATCTCATTGTCGGGCTGACTGTGACAAAATTGGGTACCCAGGTTTCAGGGTCCTGCCGGATCTCGTTTCTGAGTTTTGCGCCCCTGTAAAACTGGTTGAAAACAAGATTTGTAAGGATCCGCTTTTTGTACCGGTCGCTGAGCTCTTTTCCTACTCTCAGAAATATTTCGTGAAAAGGTGTGTCTGCCTTCAGCGACTTATCAAGACCATCTATAAAAAACGACAGGCTGTCATCAGCATCGAGGTATTTTTTTGAATACTCAACCAACAGTTCGAGATCGCTTCTTTTTCCTGAGAAACCCTTTACCATCCTGTTGAAAAGGATATTTCTCATGATAGGGTTGTCCATTTTTCCCATTTGTCTTCTCCTTTTGAACGTATTACAATTTATTTATGTTTAGATATCTAATTGCATAATTCATGCCAATAGATGCAACGGCGGAGGGTGTATTAAGGTAATTATCTACTGTGAAAGTAATTAGGAAGATGTTTGTGGACGTACTGCTGCCGGCGGCCGGCTGAAATTGCGAATATTTATGCGTAAATCAAGGAATAATTATGCAGGATTGCAGGGTAAATCATTATATAGTAAAGAGATGGCCGGTGCGAACCAAAACTTCGCACCGGGGCGGACCCGTTCGGATGTTATTCAGGACCGATTACCGTGCCTTCAAAAGGTTTGTCTTCGAGCAGAAGGGCCAGGTTTTTTATGTCCCTGCCTGCCGCTGTTATTACTTTAAGTTTCAGTTCCGCAGCCTTTTTTGTCGCTACAGGATCGAACGGAACGTTTTTTCCCGGGGTCCATTCGTCTCCGACAAGGTTTTTAAGCTCATTCCAGCTCATTTCATCGAGCGGGACGGCGTCAGGGTCGACTTTGGGATCAGCGGAATACACCTTCGAGATGTTTGAAAGGTTTATAACGGTATCAGCCCCGAAGTGTTCTGCAAGAACCACAGCGTCAAAATCCGTAGACCATCCCGGCTTCCATCCGGCTGCCACCAGTATTCTTCCGTCGAAATTTCCCGGTGCGGTCGGGTCGGTTACTACCTCATTCAGGCATAAGCCGCCGAAGATTCCCTTAACAAGCTGACCGTTCAGCCTTGTTGCCATTATACCTATCCAGTCCTGCAGGTCTGCGTCAGCCGATTCCACGATTTCCCTGTATGCAGCCTGGTATGATCTTGCCGGTCCGCCTCCGCCTGTTACGAAGATCAGCCTGCGGCTGCTGTCTTTATCGAGATAGCGGGTAATTTCCTTGTAAAAATCCTTAAGGAAGCCTGCATCGGCTTTGTCCGGTGCAATTATTGAGCCCCCGAGTGATATAACCTTGATATTGTCCATACACCTAATATATGTATTATAAGGCCTTGAAACAAGGCTGAATTGAAGCATATACTGGATTTAAATGGGGCTCTTCAAAAAAAAATATTTACCGGAACCGACAGATATAGTCTATGAGAAATGGCACTCATCCTTTTCAATTTTTCATGAACACCGATTTATCCCGGAAGAATCAGAAGGATACCGCTCGTATTTTGAACGCGGAAGCTTCTGCCTTGATATAAAAAGGAAAAATCTCTTTGTCTGGACGGATGATCCGCTGTACCGCTACGATAATTTTCTGCTGAATGCGGAACTCGGAATAAAACCGGGCAACGGCTATTCAGCCGCAGGGTTCCTGTTCCGGAAGATTGAGGACCTTAGCTATTACTATTTCCTGATTTCCAGCATGGGACACTTCAGGTGTGACCTGGTGCTGAACGGGATGCCGTCCGTTCTGATTGACTGGACGGAGTGTCCTGAATTCAGCCCGGACAAGTTTAAAATTACAATATCAGCCGACGGCGGGCATTTGAGCTTTTTTCTGAACGGCAGCTGGCTCGGAAATGTTTCAGACGAGAGTGTCGACGCCGGTGGTATAGCTTTTGCCGGGCAGAATTACAATGAGGCCGACACCGCCGGTTTCAGCCTGTTCGGCATCGATATCGAATCCCGTCCGGCTGAACTTGAAGTTAAAAGAGAAAGGATTCGGCACCGCAGCATTACTGAAGAAGCTCAGCTGCGCTTTATCGAGAGCCGGGTACGCAGCGGTCATCATGGTGCGGCATTGATTGAAATCAGGAAGGTCATAAAGGACGCAGGCGCGTCAGGCAGACTGCTGCTGACAGCTGCCGACTGCTGTATAAACCTCGAGATGTTTGACGAGGCCGCAGCCTACCTTGAAAAGATTCCCGAAGACGAGCGGGACGAGCGCTACATCCTGCAGAAGGCCGGGCTCCTGTATCGTACCAACGAATTTATCCTGCTGCGGGATTTTCTCAAATCCCGGCCTGAATTTTGTGAAGGTAATTCCGTAGCGGCAAACCTTCTGGGCAATGCCGAATACGCTCTCGGAAACTGGCGGAATGCGGCCGACAGTTATTCTACTGCGTTTACTGCTGAAAATATTGCACTGTACGCTTTTAACACGGCGAGGGCTCTTGAGAAAACCGGTGACAGGAAAAAGGCTGCCGAAATGTACGGGTCTGCAGCGCGGATGTATTTCAGGAACGGCGAATATGATCAGCTGGCAGGGCTTCTTCCCTACCTGGAGGCGCTCGATTCGGCTGATATTGAAACGGTAACGCTTCGTGCGAAACTTCTTTTTCAGGAAGAGAATTTTGAAGCGGCCGGCCGGATTTTTTCGGATCTGATCAGAAAAAAAACCGGGGACAGTTCTGTTTACTATCTGAATGCGCTAATTGAAAGCAAAAACGGTAACCGGAAATCAGCAGTGAAATCATTTGAAAAGGCAGCGGAGCTGGAGCCGGATTTTTATCTTTATCATTTTAAATATGCTGAATACCTCTTTGTGACTGAAGGCGATTACCGCCCAAGCCTCGATGCGGCGCTTAGACTTGCTCCGGATGATGCCTGGGTACTCAACCTGGCCGGGCTGGCTGCCGTCGGCGAGGAGCGCACTGCGGACGCGGTTGAGCTTTTCGAAAAGGCTGCCGCCGCCGCTCCTGAGGAAGAGGAGATAAGAGTCAACAGGTCCGAAGCCCTTTTTCTTTCCGGAGATGCCGAATCGGCCATGGCATTGCTTACAGGCGATTCTCCGGAGATTCTCAACCAGCGCGGCAATATAAATGCCAGGCTGCACAATTATGGCTCCGCCGTATCCGATTATGAGGCTGCCTACGCAGCCGACAGGAACCGTCCTGATATTATTCTCAACCTTGCGGCAGCATGTATTGAATCGGATTCGTTCAGCAGGGCTGAAGAACTTCTGGTCCGTGTTCTTGATTTCGGAGAAAACGCGCATGCATATAATCTTCTCGGCAATCTTGCAATGCTTAAAGGTGAGTACGGACGTGCGGAAGCTGCATACCGCAGGGCGGTAGAGACTGAACCAGGGTATACGGAAGCGGTCTGTAACCTGGCCGAATTATATGTGTCCCGCGGGAAGCTCAACGACGCCGATATTCTGCTCGGGACAGTCAAATCCGAAAATCCCGGAGAACGGTTCGATGCACTGAAGCAGACCGTTTTCAGAAAACGCATGCATGTATTCTCCTGCAGCTCATGCCGCAGGGAATGGGTTGTGCCGAAAAAAATAGGTGCGCAGCCTGCCCTGAAGCTCGTAGGTGAACCTCCTGACGAGATGCCCGCCGGTAAATGCACATCCTGCGGCGATGTATACTGCATAGGGTGTGCAAAGGAAAAACTGAACGAAGGCAGGCTTGTCTGCCTGTCGTGCGGAGCCCCTTTGAAATTGTCCGAGGACTGGATAAGGTATCTCTATCATGACCGGGGGTATTGATATCTCTTGACAAACGGCTGTGCATCAGTAATATGAAACTTGAAATCATTCTAAATCGAAGTGGTGTTTTGAACAGAACCGGGAAAATTTTATTATTCAGTTTAGTTACTTTGACGCTGCCCGTGATTATAGTCTCTGCACAGGAGATTGTTACTGCAGCCAGCTTTTTTGACAGGATCTCTGATCGCTACGGTGATGTTTTTGATTATCAGGCGAACCTCACAATTACCCAGGGAACGGGCGATGAGACTGTAGAATCTACAGGTACAATTTATTATAAAAGCCCGAATCTTCTCAGGATTGATTTTTCCGACCCGAAAGATCAGGTGATATGTGTTACAGGTGAAGATCTTATGATCTATCTTCCCAAGCAGGCCGTTGTCATGACCCAGACCCTGAAAAGGCATAATGACTCCACACTCGCCTCTATGGCAAGCAGTCAGGGGCTTGCCCTGCTCGAAAAGGGCTACAGTATAGGTTATGCCGGCAGCCCCGATCCCGTTCCCCTCGATGAGGGTTCGGATGAGCTTGTGACGAAGCTGATGCTGCAGTGGAGGACTACCGAACAGGGCTTCCGGCAGATCGAGATGTCTGTGGGCAAGGATAACCTTATTCGCCGAATGAAGGCATTAACGCCGGAAATGGAAGAAATTCAGTTCGACTTTATCAATATCATGGTAAATCAGAACATTCCGGATGTCCGTTTTGAATTTGAAGCACCCGCTTCAGCCTACGAAATCAATAATTTTCTCTTTGAACCCGAAGGATGATAACAAATGGAATCAATTGGTCAGAAATTAAGCTCGGCCCGGGAAGCCTTAGGTTTTTCCATTGAGCAGATTGCCCGGGAAACCAACATTGCGAAAAGCTATCTGACTGCCCTCGAACAGGAAGATTTCAATACATTTCCCGGCGAGACCTACCTTTTGGGCTTTCTTCGCAATTATTCAGAGTATCTCAGCCTGGATCCTGAAGAGATGGTCACTCTTTACCGGAATATGAAGATCCAGGAACAGCCTTCTCCGATGGAAGAGCTTCTTGTTATAAGGAAGCCTGTGCCGCGCGCAGTAGTTATAATTATAATTGCCGCGGTAGTGCTGGCGCTCGGAGCGGTGGGGTATTTTTATGTGTACCCGAATTATATTGAAGGCCGGGTGCCTGCTGCACCCAAACCGGCAGCGGCAGAAACCGCTGAACCCGAGGCGCCTGCCCAGAAGGTCACTGTAAAAGATACCTATGAATTTGCTGATGAAGTAATAGAAAAGCGGTTCAGAAAGAACGACGGCATATCGGTCAAGCTGAAGGACCAGAGTTATCTTGTCGTCATTTCAAATATTTCCGATACGGTAACGTTTATACATCCCCGGGGTGAAACATCCATGAAAGCCGGAGACGAAGCACTTATCGATCTCGACGGTGACGGGGCTGCCGACATACGGATGCTGCTGAGGAGTCTGGATTCTTCAAACAATTCTATCGTTCTGCACGTGGATCGCTTTGTGCAGCCGTCAGGGGCGGCGAAGACTGACACAGCTGCAGCTGACGAGGACCATGAACCGGTAATTCCTGCTGTTACGGAAGAAAATACCGGGCGGGCCGGGGTTCCTTCAAGAATAGTTAAAACTGCTGTGGTCAGAGAAGCCGCCAGGACCGAACCCTTTACGCTGAATATTGTATTCAGGGGATACTGTCTACTGCGCTACGAATCGGCTGAGTCCGGCAGGCAGGAGCGTTATTTCCGCAGGGGCGAAACCTTCCGCCTTGATGTTAATTCCGAGGTTAAGCTCTGGGCATCGAATGCCGGAAGTATATCGGGCAAAATTAACGGTGCGGACATCGATCTCGGCGGGAGCGGCGAAGTATCCTCTTCTGTAATCAGATGGATTTACAATAAAGACAGTCTGAAGTATGAACTTCAGATTATCCCGATGTACTGATGAATTCTGAAAAAACCTATTATATCGAAAATCTCGGCTGCGCCAAAAATCAGGTAGATGCTGAAGTCATGATTTCGGCACTTGATTCTGCCGGGTGGATAATGACCGCGCAGCCTTCCGACGCGTCGCTGATAATTGTGAACACCTGCGGTTTCATCGAGCCGGCAAAGGAAGAATCGGTAGATGTGCTGATTTCATTCCGCGACGCCTTTCCCGATGCCCTGATTGTCGCAGCGGGCTGTCTTGCGCAGAGGTATTCTGACGACCTGTCTGAATCGATGCCGGAGCTTGACGGTATTTTCGGCAATAATTCCGTTACGATGATAACCGATTTTGTTGAAAGGCTCGGCGCGGGCAACTCCCAGTACGTCAGTGTTCCGGCGCTGGGTGAACTCGGCGAGGCTGATTTCAGCCGCGATGACCGTTACACCGTTTACCGGAAAACGCTGCTTTCAGGCAAATCGACGGCTTATGTGAAGCTGGCGGAGGGCTGCAGCAACAACTGCAGTTTCTGTGCAATTCCGCTGATCCGGGGACCGGTTCGCAGCCGCCCGGTTGAGAGCATCGTTGAAGAAATAAAGAGCCTGACATCATCCGGAATTAAAGAGATAAACCTTGTTGCGCAGGACCTCGGCTCCTACGGCAGGGATCTTGATTCGGATGAAGGCCGCGGAAAATGTCTGCTGCCGCGGATCCTTGGTGAAATTGAATCAATTCCGGGCGATTTTATCGTGAGGATGCTTTATATTCATCCGGATAATTTCCCCGATGAGATTCTCGGAATCTGTTCGTCAAGCAGCCGGATCGTTCCCTATTTTGACATTCCGTTTCAGCATGCTTCGGCGCCGATTCTGAAGCAGATGAACCGAAAGGGAGATTCCGCCGTATATACCGCACTGATCAGCCGAATAAGGCAGGCGCTTCCGGGCGCGGTTATCCGGACTACATTCCTCCTCGGTTTTCCGGGGGAACGCAGGGAAGACCTGGAAGAACTCGAAAGATTTATTTCCAAAGCCGAAATCGACTGGGCCGGGTTTTTTGTTTATTCCCCCGAGGAAGATACCCCCGCGTTTGATATGGAAAGTCCTCGTAAATTAAAGAAACGCGCAAAAACCGCGCAAAAGCATCTGGACCGCCTTCAGCAGATCCAGTCCGATATAACCGCATCAAGACTGAAACACTTTTACGGAACCCGGCAGAGACTGCTTGTTGAAGAGGGTGTTACCGGAGAAGACCTTTATTTCTGCAGGGCATGGTTTCAGGCCCCCGAGGTAGACAGTCTCGTTGTTCTTCATGCTGAAGAAGGAAGCCTGTCTCCGGGTGCGGTTGTTGATGCCGAAATTACCGGGATAAACGGAATCGATCCGGAAGCAAGACTGATATAAGCCTACTCCACACAAAATCCTTTTTATGATAATCTGAACCTGCCCTTTGAGCGGAGGACCGCTCATACACCTAACAGTTTAATTTAATACGGGAGATTTCAAATGGCTGATGCTGAAAAAAAAGCGCCCTCGAATTTTATCAGGGATATTATAGATTCCGATCTCGCTTCAGGAAAGAGGACAGGGGTTGTCACCAGGTTTCCGCCGGAGCCCAACGGGTACCTTCATATAGGTCATGCAAAATCAATCTGTCTCAATTTCGGGATAGCCGCGGACTATAAAGGCCGATGCAACCTCAGGTTTGATGATACCAACCCCGCCAAGGAAGAGCAGGAATATATTGATTCCATTCAGAATGATGTTGCCTGGCTCGGTTTCGACTGGGGCGGCGAGGCTCTATATGCTTCCGATTACTTTGAACAAATGTATGAATGGGCGTTAAAACTGATTAAAGACGGCAAGGCATATGTCGACGATCTTGCCGCTGAAGAAATACGCGAATACCGCGGAACGCTTACGACTCCGGGAAAACCCAGCCCATGGAGGAATCGCAGCCCTGAAGAAAACCTCGATCTGTTTGAAAGGATGAAGAACGGCGAGTTTGAGGACGGCGCAAAGGTTTTAAGGGCAAAGATAGATATGACTTCCGGCAACCTCAATATGCGTGATCCCGTAATGTACAGGATCGTACGTGCCGAGCATCCCCGTCAGGGAAACAAATGGTGTATCTACCCTATGTACGACTGGGCTCACGGTTTTGAGGATTCAATCGAAGGAATTACCCATTCGATCTGCACCCTCGAATTTGAAGACCATCGCCCGCTGTACGACTGGTTTCTTGATCAGGTTCCCGGCCTGCACCATCCGCAGCAGATTGAATTCGCGCGGCTTAACCTGAATTATACAGTCATGAGCAAGCGCAAGCTGCTTCAGCTTGTAAAAGAGAACCATGTTAACGGCTGGGACGATCCGCGCATGCCGACCATAAGCGGAATGAAGAGGCGAGGCTTCACCCCGGAATCGATCCGCGATTTTGCGTCACGGATCGGTGTCGCGAAGGTCGACAGTACTGTAGATATAGCCCTTCTTGAGCACTGCCTCAGGGAAGACCTGAATATGCGGGCGCTGCGGCGTATGGCTGTGCTCGATCCGCTGAAGGTGGTTATCGAAAACTACCCTGAAGGTCAGGTTGAGTGGTTTGAAGGCGAAAACAATCCTGAAGACCCCGCGGCCGGAACAAGGAAGATTCCGTTCGGCCGTGAGCTGTGGATTGAACAGGATGACTTCATGGAAGAGGCTCCCAATAATAAATATTTCAGGCTTGCGCCCGGTCTTGAGGTAAGACTCAAGCATGCCTACTACATCAAATGTATCGGCTACACCAAGGACCCGGACACCGGCAGGATTACCGAGGTTCGCTGTACCTATGATCCGGATTCCCGCGGCGGATGGACTGAGGATGGGCGCAAGGTTAAGGGTACAAGTCACTGGGTTTCTGCTGAACATGCTGTAGGGGCCGAAGTCAGGCTTTACTCTCACCTGTTCAAGTCTGAAGCTCCGGGCTCCGAAACAGGCAATTTTCTTGATGATATAGATCCGGATTCGCTTGAAGTTCTGTCAGGCTGCATGGTTGAACCAGCGCTTGCCGAAGAAAAGCCTTTCTCAAGCATCCAGTTTCTGCGCCAGGGATATTTCTGTACTGATCCCGACTCCACACCCGATAAACCGGTATTCAACCGGACTGTAGGGCTTCGTGATACCTGGGCTAAAATACAGAAAAACGGTTAAAAGGGTTTGTTCAATGGCTGGTAAACAGGACTTTGAATTTGACTGATTTTATATCTTCCTTCGGCCTGGCCCCGCTGCAGTGGGGCCTGATTATTTTTGCTTCACTGCTTATCGGTTCGTCTAAAACAGGGTTCGTCGGCATTTACCTGATCTCGATTCCAATATTTGCATGGGTATTCGGGGGAAGGGCCTCGACAGGCGTCCTTCTTCCGGTCCTGATCATCGCTGATATTTTTGCTGTAATCTCGTACAGGAAGGCCATCAAGTGGAAAGAGCTTCTGAGTGTTCTTCCGTGGGCCTTTGCCGGCATCGCGCTGGCGTTATGGGTCGGCAGTTCCGTCTCGGATTCAGTGTTTAAGATGCTGATAGCCGCTGCAGTGATAATAGTCCTTGTCTTCATGCTGGTTAAAGAGATCTCGGGAAAAGAGCTCAAAGCCAAAAACAGCTGGTATATCAATGCAGCGATAGGTCTGCTCGGAGGCTTCTCCACAATGATAGGCAATGCCGCCGGCCCTATCCTTGCGGTTTACTTCCTTTCACTGAATTTGAATAAAAACAGTTTTATATCCACCACTGCATGGTTCTTCTGGATAATCAATATTATCAAACTGCCGCTGCATATCTTTATCTGGCATACCGTTGATCTTCACTCTATCAGTTTTGATCTGCTCATGGTGCCGGCCGTAGCAGCAGGATCGATTGCCGGGGTTCTGCTTGTAAAGCTGATTCCCGAGAAGCCGTACAGGATTTTTGTCATCATTGCCACTTTCGTTTCAGCTGTTTTCCTGATAATCTGAACCGGATGACGGATTACCTTAAAAACCTTAACCCTGTCCAGCTTGAAGCTGTAACTCATGAAGGACCTTCGCTGCTGATACTCGCGGGGGCCGGTTCCGGCAAAACGAGGGTCATTACCACAAAGATTGCCTGGCTAATAGATCAGAAAAAACTGAACCCGAGATCGATCCTTGCCGTCACCTTTACCAACAAGGCTGCCGCCGAGATGCGGGGAAGGGTAGAAGCAATGGTTCCCGGCGCAGGTCAGGTTATGATCAGGACCTTTCATTCTTTCGGCGCCTGGCTGATGCGTATGAATGCACACCTGACAGCCGATTTGAACCAGAACTTTTCGATCTACGACGATGACGATGCTTTGAGTCTGCTGCAGACGGTATTTCCCGATAAAACCAAAAAGAAACTAAAACCCTACTCGACATGGATCAGCAGGGCCAAGGATTACTGCCTTGCACCCGGGGACGACCTGACTTCGATCACGACAGTTCCTGATTTTGCAGAGGTTTACGACCGCTATGAAAAAAAACTCCGCTCGATCGGGAACCTCGATTTCGGGGGGCTGATTGCCCGTCCGGTCGAGCTTCTTAAGACAAATGAGGATCTTCGCAGAAGAGTCCGCCAGCGTTTCCGGATCATCATGGTTGATGAATACCAGGATTCGAACGCTGCGCAGTTCGAACTTCTGAAGCAGCTTGTCGGAGAGGGGAATTCCGTCTGTGTAGTCGGCGACGATGACCAGTCGATTTATAAATTCCGCGGGGCAGAAGTCAAAAATATACTGTCGTTTCCTGATTATTTTCCCGGAACGAATGTCATCAGGCTTGAACAGAACTACCGTTCAACCGAACCTATTCTCGAGATCGCCTCACAGGTTGTCGCCAATAATTCGAACAGGCTCGGCAAAAAACTATGGACGGAACGCAAAGAGGGCGAAAAGGCCAGGGTCGTTTATCTTGAAAACCAGATCGAAGAAGCCAATTTCTGTGCCGGTCTGCTGCAGGACGGAAACCTTAAGGGTACCGCGATTCTGTACCGTACAAATGCACAGTCCATGAGTTTTGAAACCTGTTTTTCCCGTCTTGATATCCCGTACCGGATAGTCGGGGCCCTCCGGTTTCTCGAACGCGAAGAAATCAAGGACCTTCTGGCGCTGCTGTCACTGCTGCTTAACCCTTCGGATTCAGTAGCCTTTGCAAGAATAATCAACAAGCCTGCAAGGGGTTTAGGCAAGGCGACCGTGAACAGGATTATTGCCGAGGCGGGTTCCCGCGGAACTGACCTGCTTGAAGCAGCCCGCGGAATAAAACTTTCGGCAAAGGCCGCGGCGGGCTTTGAAGATTTTCTGAGGCTGTTCAGTTTTATGGACGACAATATCGACCTGATGCCGCTTTCGGAATTCTGTGCAGAACTCGTTAGAAAATCGAGGCTGATTGATCACTATTCCGGAAAGGATGAAACGACCGCTTCAGCGAAAGAGGACAACCTTAACGAGCTTGTCTCGGCCGCTTCGGGCTACGGAGACGGAAGACAGGCTCTCGCGCTGTTTCTCGAAGAACTTGAACTCGACAGGGAGACGCTGAGCCGGCGTGAAACGGATTCGGGTTTTCAGGCGGATGAGAACGCTGTAACCCTGATAACAATGCATAATACCAAGGGCCTCGAGTTCGACCGTGTTATAATAACCGGGATGGAAGAGGGGGTTTTTCCTTCCGGGCGTGAAGAGTCTGCTGACGAGCTTGAAGAAGAGCGGCGTATCTTTTATGTGAGCATAACGAGGGCCAGGAATGAACTCTACCTAACATCCTGCCGAAACAGAAGAATATGGGGCAGGACACAGTTTTTCGGACCGTCTATGTTTCTTTCCGAACTTCCTGAAGAATGGGTGGAGACGGCAGATGCCGGAGAATTCGGAGGTTCAGCCTTAACCGGATACGGAGCTGATGTCAGCGCCGGCCGTAATTCAAAATACCGGCCGGGCACCCCTGTATACCATGAAGATTACGGCAGCGGTGTCGTTGCGAAAAGCGGTACCGCCGGTGACCAGCTGTATGTGATAATTCAGTTTGAATCAGGCCGGTCCGGAAGGTTCCTGCCGGCGTACGACGCACACCTGGAGATTTTTGAGAATGATGACTGGATCTGATAACCTGTACAATGAGATGCCCCGTATCAGGCGCGCCAGGGACTACCGTCTGTACGGGTTCGGGGGCGAGCGGTATCTTGACCTCTGCCTCGACGGAGGGCGGGCGCTGCTCGGGCACAAACCGGGCCGCGCGGTCCTGATGATGAAGAACAGCCTGGAAAAAGGTCTTGCAGCCTCCTATCCGGGTATATGGGAAAAACGCCTGCTGAGACAGATTCAGCTGGTGTACCCGGATATAGCCGGAGTATCGGTTGTGTTTTACGGGAGGGCAGCTGTTTCAGCCGGTAAAGACTGCCTTCCTGTGTACAGGCCGTTTGAGCAAAAAATAGCTCCGTCAAAAATTATTCCTGATGAACCCTTTGAGCTGCTTGTTCCGCTGCCGGGATGCGGTCCTTTTTCTGTTGTATGCGCTGCTGAGGCGGCACTGAAGACCCTTCCCGGGCCGGATCCTGTTCCGCAGTACATGCTTGCCGGTTTGTGCCGTGCTGCGGCAGAGCTTAAGGCTTTTGCAGCGAATTCTGCGGCTGCTGCGGAAGACCCGTGGAGCGCGTTCGAATCTTCGCTATGGAGCCGAAAAGGTCCATGGCTGTACCCGGTTGTGAATCCTGCTGATTATCCGCTGTTGTTCCGCAGGTTTCTGGAAAAAGGAATATTGATCTCTCCTGATTACAGAATTCCTTCCTGTGCACCAGCCGTCTTTACTGCCGGGGAAATTCAGCCGATAAAGATCATAGAAGGAGAATTTTTAAAACGTGATTAATTATGTCCGAATAAATATGCCCCGGGGTACCGCTGATGTCTGCTGAGCACCTGGTTTTCATAATCAGCAGGCTGGTTTTCGGGGCCGGCTCGACCTTTCTTGCAATAATCCTCTGGTCCCGTACAAGGGACACCGCCTGGATGTTTATTGTTGTAGGAACAATATTCCGCTACGGACAGATTATGTTTGATACGTTCGGGGTATTTGGAGTGGTAAAGTCCGAGCTTGTTCTTGTTCCGGGATACCTCGGAATAGATACGGTGCTTGAAAATTTACCCTATGTCTTTTTTATGATTGCGTTCATTATCATGATCCGCCGGACTTTTCAGAAATGGAGATAGCTCCTGTAGGACAGTCTTCTGCGGTATTTTGAAGTTTTTCAGTCAGTGCTTCAGGAACCGAGTCTGTTCTAAGTTCGGCGGTAAATTCACCTATTTTAAAAATTTCAGGCATATTTTCTTCGCAGAGTCCGCATCCGACACACAGCTCCCTGTTTAAAACGGCTTTCATAAAGAAAAAATACATAGATCCGGGCTGATCGGCAAGCGGTAAATCCCTATTGCTGAAAACATTTAAATTGGATATGCTTGAACCGGACAATAGGAGGAATTCATGAAAGCATTAATCGTCGGAATAATACTCGCAGCCTTTGCTGTTTTTGCTGCTCTTCCTGCTCCGGGGCTCGGCTGGTGGAAAGAAATACTGTTCGTGCTGAAGGGGCTGATTCCGCTTTTGGCCGTATTCGTAGGAATCGTCGCAATTCTTATTGGTGTGGCTGATATAAAAGACGCCCGTGAAGCCGGGAAGGAAGCTTCTGAAGAAGATTCCGACAAATAGCGGGTCATCTGCAGAGCTGCGTCTCTAAAGCTACAGCTGGTAAATAATTAAAAAACGATAGCCTTTCCCGGAGGTTCCTTCCGGTCTTGACAATATTCCTATAATGTGGAATTATTCAGGTCACCCGTTACCGGAAGCTTTATTGGAGACGGAACCTCCCATAAACTTTCCGATTGTTTGATTATAGAGGAAGAGATTTTCTTTTTTCTCTGTATTTTTTAGAATATTTACTCAAATTTGAATTGAAGGCGATAGTATAGATGGATACGATTTACATTAAACCGAAAGATGTAGAGCGCAAATGGTGGATAATTGACGCCGAAGGTCAGAGACTTGGGAGGGTCGCTGTCAAAGCTGTTGAGCTGCTCAGAGGAAAACACAAGCCGGAGTTCGTCCCGTTTCATGAAATCGGGGATTACGTTATTATTGTGAACGCCGGTAAGATTGAAGTAACAGGAAATAAGGCTAATGCAAAGCTTTACTACAGGCATACCGGGTATCCCGGCGGGCTGAAGGTCGAGACTTTCACTGAGAAAATAGCAAAGAAACCTGAATTTCCGATTGAAGCAGCGGTTCGGGGAATGCTCCCGAAGGGCAGGATGGGCAGAAAACTTTTCCAGAACCTCAAGGTTTACGGAGGAGCAGAGCATCCGCATGCAGCACAGAAACCGGTAGCGGTCGAATAAGGTCAGGAGTTGAATAGTGGCAGAAAATCTTGCTTTAGGAACAGGAAGAAGAAAAACCTCTGTTGCGAGGGTATACCTCAGAAGCGGCAGCGGTAAAATAACAGTTAACGGAAGGGACGTTGAAGATTACTTCAAGAACCCCACTAACGTTTATATCGTTAAACAGCCTCTTGATGTTACTGACAATCTTACTAAATTTGATATACTGATTAATGTAAGAGGCGGCGGAGTTACCGGTCAGGCGGGCGCATGCAGGCATGCAATCGCAAGAGCTCTTCAGACGCATGATTCTACGAATACCACTGCGCTGAAAACCAACGGATTTCTTACCCGTGACTCAAGAATGGTTGAAAGAAAGAAATATGGACAGAGAGGGGCAAGGAGAAAATTTCAGTTCTCAAAACGTTAATCTCGAAGTTTCCGATATTGGAAGAGGAGCAAACGGAGAAGTCGTTTCATTCGGCTTTCCTGACGGCTCCTCTTTTTTTATTCACCCGCAGATTGCGGTTGAGTATTCAATCCGGATAGGTACCGAGATCTCAAGGCAGCTGCTCGAAGAGATCCTGCAGCAGTCGGCGGTATATGCCGCAAGGGACAAGGCTGTGGAGTATCTTGCCCGCAGGGAGCATTCATCTTCCGAACTTGTACTGAAGCTTCAGAAAAAAGGTTACGACCGTGAAACGGCGCGGGCGGCGGTTAACATCTGCCTCGACCGCGGGTATGCCGACGACAGGCGCTTTGCCGAAGCATGGATAGAATCCCGCCTGAAAAAGCACCCGGAAGGCAGAAGCAGTCTTGCCGCAGGACTGGCCCGAAAAGGAGTCCCCCGCAGAATCGCTGACGAAATCCTCGAAGAGATGCTCTCCGGCGATCAGGAACGGAATGCGCTGCTGCAGAGCCTTCAGAAGTACGTACGTACCCGCTCCGCCGACCCCAAAAAGGTCCTGAACCATCTTCTGCGGCGCGGATTCAAATACGCCGACATCAAACGTCAGATGGCCGGGCTTGAAGAGTTTGCTGAAGAAAATAACCTGGAGTACAACGAATATGACTGATAACGAATACCGCTCCGGCGATGCCGATGCTGCCTGCAGAATAAATGTAACCGGCCGTGTTCAGGGCGTCGGCTTCAGGTATACAGCCCAGCAGAAAGCCTCAAGGCTCGGTCTTACCGGCTGGGTGCGTAACGAGCGGGACGGTTCGGTTGAAATATACTGTGAAGGCAATCCGCAGAAAATTGCGCAGCTGCTTGACTGGTTGGAAGCCGGCGGACCGTCTTACAGCAGGATTTCAGGTATTGACCAGCATCCCGTTAAACCGCAGGGAACTTTCAGCCGGTTTTCGGTCGAATATTAAAACTGCGATTTGAGTCAGGCATCTCTTTTAATTGATAGTAAAATGGTTATAATTAGTCTGTATGGATGATGAACATAAGCCTGAAATTGATCTTAACCTGTATATCGATGAGCTTCGCGAGTTGGGATTGTTTATCCATGATTTGGAAAATGATATTGCCTATCCGAACAGTTTCTGGCTTAAATTGGGTTATACCGCTGAAGATATGCGCGATACGGGATTCCTCAGGTTTGTTCATCCGGATGATTTGGCTGCTGTAAATGAGTCCATGGTGCAGAAGGTCGGCTGTTCCCCTGAAAATACCGGCAGCAGGATTCTTTTTCGGATTAAAAGCAAATCCGGGGAATGGTTCTGGGTGCTGTCTTCAAGCATCGGCGGCCGAAAGGGGGACGACGGGAAGGTCCTTTATTACCTGGGGTTCGATCATGATGTAACAGCCGAGATCGAAGCGGGAAAGAAGGCTGAGGAAGCTCTCAAGGCTGCAGAATCACTTATGAAGGCTACCGAGATTATATCTGCCAATCTTGATCTTAAAAACACCGTCGATGCAATTCTTGAACAGGCTGAGAATGTTTTTTCGTTTACAAGCGCCTCCGTCCAGCTTATGAAGGATGATGAGTTCCGGATAGTAGGCTCTGTCGGACTCAAGGAAGAATTTTTGAATCAGGTTATCAGCTTTCCCCAGTCGCCTTCAATCCCGAATTACAGGATTGTCACAGATAACAAGCCTTATATCGTAAACAGCGGTCTTCTGGATGAATATCCGGATTTTCTGGACGGTTCAGTTCATGGGATTAAATCCTGGATGGGAATTCCCCTGATTTACAACAAAAAGCTTTTAGGCGTAATTTCATTTGATTATACCGAAGAAAACCATTTTGACGGTACCTATATCAGGCTTGCCCAGGCCTTCGCAAACCATGTTTCAATAGCTCTTGAAAATTCCAGAATGTTTGAGGAAATCAAGGCGCTGGCAATACAGGATGATCTTACAGGCTGTTACAGCCGCCGGCATCTGTTCGAGTGTCTGCAGAGCGAATGTGAGGTTTCGAAACGTTACGGAAGTCCCTTGTCGATGATTATGTTCGACATTGATGATTTCAAGCTCTTTAACGACAGATTCGGTCATCTTGTCGGCGATGAAATACTGAAAAAGATAGCAGCTGCCGCGTCCGGCTGCCTGCGAAGGGCGGACATTATCGGCCGGTACGGCGGTGAAGAATTTGTCGTGCTGATGCCGTCGACCGATCTCGACGAAGCGGTCATAGTTGCGGAACGAATCCGAAACACTGTTGAAAATTCCGTCGGCTTTCCAGTTCCTGTTACAATAAGTACCGGGTGTACATCAATGGGGCCGGATGATTACGGCAATATAGACGCTATGCTGAGCCGCGCGGACGATGCAATGTATGAATCAAAGGCGAAGGGCAAAAACCGGACATCTGTAATCAAAGCCCGGGGATGATGCTCAGCCCGCTCAGTCCGTCCTGAACTACAGTTTCATATATTTAATAAGCTCGTCCCGTCTCAGGGGTTTTGAATATTGAGGTTCATCCGGAACTAAATTTCCATTTTGCCGGTGAAAAGGCTTGCTGCAGTTTGGGTCCTCTTTGCTTCTTTTATCGCAAAGCCGGCTGCCTGGATAAGTTCTTCAGGGGTGTACCCGTGTTCAGGATACCTTGAAATACCGATATGGGCGATGATGTTAAGTTCGATACCATTGATTTTATATGGTTCGGTTACACGATTGATAATTTGCTGTGCTGTTCCTATGTTCAGGCCTGCGATGTTTTCAGGAGTCCTTTTTGATATCGTGTCGTTGTATGAAAGCATGCAGAATTCGTTATTGCTTATTCTGAAAACCTTAAGATCGGTTTTTTCAAACTCCTTCAATCGTCCAGCTATTTCGATCAGCAGCATGTCCTGCTCGAAGCGATCTATTGTATCACTTATATATTTGAAGTTGTCCAGTTCCAGGAAGAAAAGGCTGAACGGCACCATTGCCTTTGTCAGCAGTTTTTCAGCGTATTCTATAAAATAATTACGATTCGGAAGTCCTGTCTGCAGATCATGATTCACTTGTTTAACCATGGCTTCTTTTTTTCGTTTTTTATAACTGATTATTTTCTTCGAGAGAATAAAGAGCATGATCATCAATGTTGCATAAATTCCGGATACTGCACCGGCGAACAGCAGATCTTTCTCATCTCCTGAATAGAAACTTAATATAACTATAATTACAGTAATGAATCCAAGAACAACGAAGATTGAGTATGCCAACCAGACTTTCCGCTTGATATCGGGCATGCTTCAGAAGCCTCCTTGCTGAATTATAGGTAACAGGTTAACATTTGTCAAAAATATTTTAAATATATTATATATAAGAACTCATAAATAGCGATAATAAGCTGCAGGTCTAGAGTTATCCGTCGGTATTACAATTTATCTGCAGGTAAAAGAAAAAATTCCCGAAGATTCCCAATAATAATGTATAATTTAGTACAGTAATTTAATCTCAAGTACGGAGTAATAAAAATGACCAGCTATGAAGACAAGCTCTCTTCAGCTAAAGCCATCGCGCCTATCGGGAGACATAAGAACGGGCAGCCGATAAAGGTCGTTGTTGTCGATGATGTTTTTATAGACCGGAGAATTATGACGCAGATTTTGCGGTCTGCCGGGTTCAATGTTGTCGGCGAGGCTGAAAACGGGGAGCAGGGGCTGGTGATGGTTGAGAATGAAAAACCCCAGCTTGTGGTTCTTGATTATGTGATGCCGAAAATGAACGGTATGACCGTTTTAAAGAATCTGAAAAAGCGATACCCCAACATACCGGTTATTATGCAGACCTCGGAAAGCGATAAGGAGCTTGCGATCCATCTTATCAAAGAAGGCGCCAACGATTACATTGTAAAACCGCTGGACAGGATGGTAGTTCTCGAGAAGCTGAAGAAGATGGTTGATGCAATAAACCAGTCTTCCAGTTATTCTGAGAAGATGTAACTGTTATTAAAAAAATTGCAGGGTAAATAAAAAGGACTGCAGATCATATAAGACCGGCAGCCCTCCTGTGTAAGTTCAAAGACTTATCTTTATTATTGAATTACCTCTTAATTGAATAGAAAGCAGACATTCCGGGGTACTTTGAAATTCCGGTCAGTTCATCTTCAATTCTCATAAGCTGGTTGTATTTTGCGATTCTGTCCGATCTCGACATTGAGCCGGTCTTGATCTGTCCTGTTTCAAGTCCTACTACAAGGTCGGCAATGAATGCATCTTCAGTTTCACCTGATCTGTGTGAGATAATTGCTGTATAGTTGGCCTTCTTTGCCATTTCAACAGCTTCGAAGGTTTCTGTAAGTGTTCCGATCTGGTTAACCTTGATGAGGATTGAGTTTGCAACGCCTTCGGCAATACCTTTTGAGAGTCTCTTCGTGTTGGTTACAAAAAGATCGTCTCCGACGAGCTGAACCTTTTTACCGATCTTGTCGGTAAGGATCTTCCAGCCGGCCCAGTCGTTTTCGTCAATTCCGTCTTCGATTGAGATGATGGGGTATTTGTTTGCCCATCCTGCCCAGTACTCAGCCATTTCTTCTGATGTGTACTCAGCTCCCGTAGACCATGCAAGTTTGTATCTTCCGGTCTTCCTGTCGTAGAGTTCGCTCATTGCGGGGTCAAGCGCGATCATGATGTCGTCGCCGGGTTTGTAGCCGGCTTTTTCGATAGCGGAGAGGATGACTTCGCAGGCTTCCTCATTTGACTTAAGATTCGGAGCAAAACCGCCCTCGTCGCCTACTGCAGTGCTGTATCCCTTGTCCTTCAGAATGGCTTTGAGGTTGTGAAAAACCTCGGTGATCATCCTGATTCCGCCGCGGCAGCTGTCGGCACCGACGGGCATTACCATAAATTCCTGAAAGTCGACCGAGTTGTCCGCATGTGAACCGCCGTTGATGATGTTTGCCATCGGAACGGGAAGGGTAACCGTGTGGTATCCGCCGAGGTATTTATACAGGGGGATTCCGAGCGAATCGGCTGCAGCGCGTGCTGTTGCCATTGATACGCCGAGAAGTGCGTTGGCTCCGAGTTTGGATTTGTTTTCTGTGCCGTCAAGCTCAAGCATCAGCTGATCGACTTCAACCTGCTCGAGGGCATCGTATCCTATAAGTTCGGGAGCAATTATATCGTTAACGTTTTCAACAGCCTTCAGGACGCCTTTGCCCATGAACCGGCTTTTGTCGCCGTCCCGGAGTTCAACAGCTTCATGTTCTCCTGTTGATGCTCCGGAGGGAACTGCCGCACGGCCGATTGATCCGTCTGCAAGCAGAACTTCCACTTCTACTGTGGGATTACCTCTTGAGTCGAGGATTTCCCGACCTTCAATGTATTCAATTGTACTCATCAATTTACTCCTTGTTGATTTCCTAATTCCTGATTTCGTTCCTTAAGGATCCTGATAAATGCTTTAAATGTCAAGCTTTAGAGCGGGCAAATGACCGCTTATTTCTGATTTTGAATGCAAAGCTGCGCTTTCTTTCATCTATATTTCAAAAAAAGATTTCATCAGGATGGATTATGGATTAGAATATCTACAGTCATGCGATACTCACAGGTTTTCGGTAATAATACTCTCAGACATAACCCGGGCACGACCAAATCGATCAGTTATACACTGCTGTTAAGGGGGGGCTTCCTCCGCTCGCTCGGCTCCGGTCTTTTTGCGCTCATGCCTATGGGGATGAGGGTTGTCGACAAGATAAAAACGATTATGAAAGAGGAACTCGATGCCCTGGGCGGACAGGAACTCGATATGCCCCTGGTGGTTCCGTACAACCTCTGGGCCAAGACCGGCCGTGATCAGCTTGTCGGCAGGGAGCTTGTGCAGTTCGAGGACCGGAGCGGTCACCGGCTTGTGCTGTCATCGAGCCACCTGGAACCTATCACCCAGCTGGCAAGACTTTCAATCAACAGCTACCGCGACCTGCCGAGGTTCCTGTACCAGTTCAAGACCAAATTCAGGGACGAAGAGAAGGTCAGATGCGGGCTTTTCAGGGCGAAGGAATTCACGATGAAGGATGCCTACTCTTTTCATCGTTCATATACTGATTTGAATAACTTTTTTCCGAAGGCCTTCAAGGCATACAAATCAATCTTCAGCCGCTGCGGGGTTGATGTTATAACCGCCGAATCTGCGGTAGGGTCGCTGTCGGGCGACAGGGCCTATGAGTTCCTGATGCCCTGTTCATGGGGCGACAATATTGTGATCGAATGCCCTTCCTGCGGGTACCGGGCGAATATTGATATTGCGGTCGGTTCCAAGCACAAGCGCTCCGAGATGCCGTTAACCTGCGAAGAAATCAGTACCCCCGGCTGCAATACGAAAGAGAAACTGATGGAATACCTGGATATTCCTGCGGAACGGATTGCCGTTACTACTCTTTATAAAACTCTTAAAGGCTGGGTTCTGGCTGTATGCCGCGGAGATTATGATATAAGCACTGAAAAACTTTCGCGGCTTCTTGAAGAACCCGTTATTGGACCGGCAACGAATGAAGAGGTCCGCGAACAGGGGCTGGTTCCTGGTTTTCTTTTTCCGTCGAATGAAATTACAAGGTACAGGCTTGTCGTCGACGATACCGTTGCCGAATCAGACAACCTGATAGTCGGCGCCGACAAACCCGACGTGCATCTCAAAAATGCTAATTTCGGTATTGATTTTGCAGGTGAAATTGTAGGCGACATAGCCCACATTCATGCAGACGACAAATGTCTGCAGTGCGGAACCGCCGTGAAGGAGATAACGGCTATCGAAATCGGCAATATATTCAAACTCGGTGATTTCTTTTCGAAATCAATAGGTCTTTCGTTTACCGAGGAAGACGGTGAGACCCGGTGGCCCTTCATGGGGTCATACGGAATCGGTCTCGGCCGGCTGATGACTGCAATCGTTGAGGCGAACCATGACGAGAAGGGGATTATCTGGCCGGCGAAAATAGCGCCCTATGATTTTTATCTGATGGGAATCGGAAAATCCTTCAGGGTCAAAAGTGTCGTGGAGAACCTTTCGGAAGAACTCGGGGCAGCCTGCCTTCTTGACGACCGTCATGAATCAGTAGGAGTGAAATTCAAGGATTACGATCTGCTGGGTATACCCTATCGGATTGTCGTGTCGACAAAAGGTCTGCTTGACGGCAATGTTGAGCTGTTTGAGCGGAAGACCGAAAAGGCTTGGCGCGTTCCTGTTGAAATGGTAGGAAAAACATGCAGGGCTCTGATAAATGACTCGATTTAGAAGCGAAATTTTTAGGTTTTCATAAAAGTAAGGCGGCATTAATAAATTTTCATTGGCAAGAACTGTCTATTACTATATACTGACAGATTGTAAAATATTTAACCTAATGAAAGGAGAGCATTTAATGAAAAAAGCAATTCTCATGCTAATCGCTGCTGCATTGATTTTCGGTTCACTCGCCGGCTGTGCAAAAGAAGAGAAAGCTTCAGGAACAGCTATGGAAGCTGCACCCGCTGCGGCGGAACCTGTTGTCTTCAAGTATGTAAACGGAGCAGAACCCGAATCACTTGATCCATCTGTCATAGAGGGTAATGTTGAGCATAATATTTACATGGCACTTTTCGAAGGCCTTGTAGGTTATGATCCCGAATCCCTCGACGCTGTTCCCGGTACAGCTGAAAGCTGGGAAGTATCAGCCGACAGCCTGACCTGGACTTTCCACCTCAGAAAGAACGCTGTATGGTCGGACGGTACCCCGATAACCGCTCAGCAGTTTGTTGATTCATGGCTCAGGTTTATGTCACCTGAAACAGCTGCAGTATATGCATACCTTCCCGCGATGGTAATCAAGGGTGCTGCAGAATACAATGCAGGCGAAGCCGGACCGGAAACTGTAGCAATCAGGGCGCTTGATGATTACACATTCCAGTTCGACCTTTCAGGTCCCGCCCCCTACGTTCTTGGTATGCTGACGCACTACGCATTTGCAGTAGTTCCGATGCATGCAATTGAAAAATACGGTGATGCATGGACAAGACCTGAAAACATGGTTTCAAACGGTCCCTACAACCTCGTCAGCTGGACTCCCCAGGACAAGATCGTTGTAGAAAAGAGCAAAACCTATTGGGACAAGGCTAATGTTAAGCTTGATCAGATCGTTATCTACCCGATCGATGATCAGAACACAGCAACCAATATGTACCTTAACGGTGAAGTTGACTGGATCCCCGAGACTCCTCCGAACCAGCTTGACAAGATGAAACTTGACAAAGGTTACATCACAAACCCGACCTTTATAACATACTATTATGAATTTAATATGACCAAGGCTCCTTTCAATGACGTAAGAGTCAGAAAAGCCCTGGCAATGGCTATCGATCGCCAGGAACTTGTTGACAAGGTTACCCGCGGCGGCCAGTTCCCCGCATTCGGCCTTACTCCTCCGCTTCCGGGCCTCTACCCTGCAGTTGTCGGCTTCAAGGAAGATTTCGATGCAGCCAGAAAGCTTCTTGCTGATGCCGGATTCCCCGGCGGAAAAGGCTTCCCCGAAACAACTATCCTTTACAATACAAGCGAAGGTCACAAGAACATCGCCCAGTATGTACAGCAGAAATGGTCCGAGGTTCTTGGAATCAACGTAAATATTGAAAACCAGGAATGGGCGACCTTCCTCGACACAAGGCAGAATCAGGATTTTGATGTAGCCAGAGCAGGATGGCAGGGCGACTATGTTGACCCGAACACCTTCCTTACCGACCTCCTGTACTCAGGTTCAGGAAACAATGACGGTAAATACAACAATCCCAAGTATGATGAGTTGCTTGCCAAGGCTGCTGCAATGCCCGGCGGAAAGGCTCGTTTCGACGTTCTCAGGCAGGCTGAAGAGCTCGCTATCGGTACAGATATGGCAGTAATGCCGTTCTACTACTACTCATCTGCCAACTGGATTGACAGAGACGTATGGGGCGGATGGTACGCGACTGTACAGGATATTCACCCGCCGAAATCTATTTACAAAAAATAGACTGAAACGGTATTGTTTAAATATAAGGCAGTTTCCCGTTGAGCAGTGTTCACGGGAGCTGCCTTTTTTTGCCGTGATTGCAATCTTGAAAAATACAAGTTCTCTATATATAATCAATTGTTTACAGAAATCAAACTTCATTACCAATGAAGCAGCTGAAGGCAGAAATTTAACCCTGCTGCCTTTATAAGGGGATGTTATGTCTAAATTTATTATTAGACGCGCGTTGGGACTGATACCGACAATGCTGATCATTATAACGATCTGCTTTTTCCTGATACGCGTCGCGCCCGGCGGACCATTCAGTTCCGAAAAAAAGATTCCGCCTCAAATCATGAAAAATATCGAGAAGAAATATCATATGGATGAACCGCTGCTGATGCAGTACGGCCGCTACCTGGTCAACGTTCTGCGCGGGGATTTCGGTCCATCCTATAAATATAAAGACTACGATGTGAATTATTATATTGGGCAGGGCCTGCCCAAATCGTTGATTCTCGGAACGTGTTCAATTATTCTGGCGGTCATTTTGGGTATGGCGGCAGGGATGTTCTCGGCGCTGAGGCAGAATTCCTGGGTGGACTACACGTGGATGTCGTTTGCCGTAGTAGGTATATCGGTGCCGACATTCGTTCTGGGTCCGCTGCTGATGTATGTTTTTTCGATAAAGCTCGGCTGGCTGCCTGTAGCAGGCTGGCTGGATGAATACGGGTGGGTAGCCCTGATTCTGCCGGTGCTGACGCTGTTTTACCAATATTTCGCGACAATCGCACGTCTGTCGAGGGCAAGTTTTCTTGAAGCGATAAGGTCTGATTATGTCCGGACCGCTACTGCAAAAGGTCTTAAAACATCCTACATAATGATGAAGCACGTACTTAAAGGCGCCTCGCTTCCTGTTGTAAGCTACCTTGGGCCGGCTTTTTCGGGAATTATTACCGGATCAATTGTTGTTGAGCAGATTTTCAGGGTCCCGGGCCTCGGCCGTCACTTTGTTCAGTCAGCCTTCAACAGGGATTATACGATGATAATGGGAACGGTAATTGTATACTCACTGATTCTCGTTGTGATGAACTTTCTTGTCGACGTCCTGTATGGATATCTCGACCCGAGAATTTCATACAGTTAGGAGGCCGAAAGTGAGTGATACAGTAAAAACCAATAAAATGGTGAATGAGCTTAACCAACCGGTCAAGGGTGTGAGTCTCGGACTCGACGCGTGGCGGAGGCTTAGGAAGAACAAGATGGCGATGGCAGGTCTGGTGATTATGATTGTTTATGCAATCGTGTCGCTGTCTGCAGGACTGCTTCCGATTTATTCCTATAAACAGCAGGTTCTGGAACACCAGTACCTTCCCCCATCCAATAAAACTGCCGGTGAACTGCTTATAGAGCAGAAGACCGCACTGCTTACTGCTTTTGCGGAAAAGCAGGGGCGTGAGCTTAATGCAGCCGAACTTTCACAGATTGAAGATCTGAAGCAGAAGGTAGCAACCGAGACGAAGGTTCTGCTGAGCGGTGAAGAGGTACTTGTGCATCAGAGGATCTACCGGCTCGGAACTGACGAGTTAGGCCGCGATCTGCTGGCCCGAATAATCTACGGCGGTCAGGTTTCGATTATGATTGGTCTTGTCGGAGCGCTTGCTTCGATGATGATTGGGGTTGTTCTTGGAGCCCTTTCAGGCTATATAGGCGGACGGTTCGAT
>QKCC01000123.1 GCA_003245835.1 Spirochaetales bacterium
GAAGAAGCAAGAAGGAATTCTGAGTACGAAAGACTTGGCAACAAGCAGGTTCTCAGATACATTGAAAAGCAGCTTATGCATGCTGAAGACAATGCTGCCGGATCGGCGCAATAATAAAGCACAAGAAACTTTCGATGTTATATACAGAGACCGGTCGTCAGGCCGGTCTTTTTTTTTGCCCTGATTTAATAAGGATTTACAAGTAGTTGTTGTGTATATTTTTCATAGAGAAGTACTTTCAGAAAATTAACGGAATTGGAATTTGATACATTGCAGGCAGCAACAGCAACAGAAAGATTTTTATTTATTGCTGCTGTTACTCCCGCAGGTGTAATTTTGACCAGATCTGAGGCTGAATTAAATCAGACATGGCATCAGATCAGTTATTGATATTATCCAGGTCAAGGCTTACCCCAACCGTCGCATTAAACAGGAAGTTACCGGTCAGGGCGTCATCGAAAGTCAGCAGTTCTTTAGTGTCGGCTGCAGTATCTTCGAGCGACCCGAACGAATACAGTCCGCTCTCGAGACCTACAAAAATCGACAGGAACTCGAAAGGTGAAATACGAAAATCAGTCCCAAGAACAACATTGCTCAGGGTTTCGGCGCTTGTGTCTTCAATAGTCCTTTCCCGCTGCTGATATGCGAGCTTCAGAGCTACGGTGTAGGGGACGTTTTTCTGGAACAGGTCGGTAATAAAGGCATATTCAGTGTAATCTTCCGTCTGTGTTTTTTCGGCATCATTTACGACAGAATAGCTCTTTGTGTCTATCATGATGGTGCATATTGCGTTATATACATAGAAACCTAACGAAATATTGTTCGCTTCCTGAATATAATCTCCGGCAGATACAAGGCGCCCGCCGATAGTACTCTTTGTTTCGAACTGTGCGAATGCGAAACCCGGAATGTTTACCCGTATTGACGATGATATTCCCGACCTTATCAGTGTTTCTGTCGTATTGAAAATTCCGAAAAAAGGCCCGACGGAAATATTGAAAAGGTCCTCGTTGTAATAAAACTTCGTATACCCGACGTTTTGGAGCACCGGATCCATGTAAAACCCTATTTCTATGCCGGAATAATCATTGGCGGCTTTTTTCCAGTAGGCAGACAGTCCCCACGGGAATTCGTCGCCTGCAAAAGCTGCAGAGGTCATTGGTTCCGCCGGCAGGCTGTTGTTGCCCATAGTGAAGGTCGCGCCGGTTTCAGCAGAGAATGCAGGCAGTACCGATGCTGTTATAAGGATTAATGCAATTATCAGTTTTTTCATATCAGAACTCCGCTTTTACTCCAATATATCCCTCGAACATGTTTGCAATATCGAACGGCAGAATATTTACATTCAGCTTGAAATCCCAAAGCACTCCGGCTGTAGCGACACTCAAATAGGGTGATGCCTTTACATTGAACTGCTCGGTAGTGGAATTTGCATCATATGTAAGCTGCGGTGATATTCCGCCCGAGACCGGGAAGGTTTCTATGTCGCCGATCGAAAGATCAAGCATTAAATCAATTGAACCGTCTTCATTTGTTACCGTATTATGATAATACGACGGATGCCAGAAGAATGAAAGGTTTAATCCGAAAAGCCCGAAGCTAAGCCTCGGTTCGAAGAGAAAATAGAACAGGTTTATACCGAAGGTATCTACTGCAGGATCCCATCGGGGAATCCCAATCTGGGCAAGAAAACTGCCGGTATCACTGGCCTGGTAATACAGAAGCAGCCCGGCCCTGTATATACCCATGGTGGACACCGGAAAAGAAGCTCCCGCAAATCCTTCCAACTTCAGGCTTTCAAAATTAAATGCCGATCTCAGGTCAGCAGAAAAATAACCCTCGCCGAGGTAGGCGTCCTGGTAAATATAGGCCCTGGTATAGTTCCAGTCGGTATTGAAGGTTGTGGACAGCGCTGCGCCGGTTCCTGCCACGGAATGAAGGCCCTCGTAGTTTATTCCGTCGCCGAAATAAAGAAAGCCGCTGAGCCGGGGTTCAATTATCCCGGTGCCGAAATAGGTATGAAATATCTCTCCTGAGCAGAAATCATCTATAATTCCGGTAAAATACGAGAACGACAGCGGAATCCCGAAAAGTTCGTTTATCATAACTTCAGCTGCCTTGAAGGTGAGCACGGGCAGCCCGGCTCCTCCGGACGTGATATCTTCAACTGTAACGGTGTTACCGTCGGTGTCGAGGACCTCGGCGGTATTATTGCCGAAAATATCATCGACAACTGCATCATCGATACCAAGTTTCAGCTTTCCTCCGAACTTATAACCGCCGGAGACCTCCATCTCAAAGCTGCCCCAGGTCTGCAGTGAAAAGACTCCGCTGTCGGGGTACATCCTTGTGACCAGTTCGAGAGAGGGGATGAAGATATCGGCGCTGAAAACGAGAAAAGGCATCGAAACAAGAAATATCAGAGACGCCACCAGTTTTTTCATAGTATAGAAGCTCCTAATCTATTATACTTTGTTTATCGTTATTTTTCAGGTAGATGTTGAGTAAATCTTGACAGGCAAATAAGTTCAGAATGTCCTTTTCATTATGCATTAATCAGGAAAAAAGTCTTGACTTAACAGAATGAATAGATATCATTAATACTAAGATGAGTGATTACCTAGACCCCAATAATGAAGAATTGCTTAAAGATTTTTTTATGGAAGCTGAGCTTCAGGTAGAAACTTTTGAGCAGAATATTCTGGTGCTCGAAAATGAGCCGCATAACAAAGAGGCTGTTGATGAGATATTCAGAGCCGCGCATACGCTGAAAGGTGCTGCCGGTACAGTTCAGATGGACGAACTTTCGCATTTTACCCACCTTTGCGAAGATACCCTTGATGAGATCAGATCCGGAAATATCGAGGTGACCCCCGAGGTCGTCGATATTATTCTCGGTGCAATTGACGTCATCAAGGCTATGCTTGAAGCCAGGGCTGACGGCGAGGTTTTTTCTGATGACATAAGCCAGATCTCGGGCAAGCTGGAAGAATTTATCAGCGGCGGCGGTAAGCCCGCACCTGCAAAAAAGCCTCAGAAAAAGGCTGCGCAGGAGAAGCCTGCAGCGGCAGCGGCCGGTACTCCAAAAATTTCAGAATATGATCTTCTGGAAATGAAAGAGCAGTGCGGCGAGAATGAAAAGATAGTCGTTGTTCATATTGTTTTTAACGAAGACAACCCGATGAATACAGTCGGAGGCGTGCAGGTTTTTGCCGCATTGAAGAGCAACGGAAACGTGCTGGCTTCCAACCCTGATTTTGATGAACTTTACAAGGATGTTTTTCATCCCGAAGCTGATTTTTATATAGCGACCGAAAACGATCCTGATGAAATTAAGCGTTCAGTATCTATTCCGGATGTCGTGCTTGAGTCGGAAATCAATTACCTTGATGAAGATTCGGTTATCGAAGAAGAGGCCGTTTCCGAAGAGCCGGAAGCAGAAGTTCCGAAGGCTGAAAAGAGGGCTGACCCCAAAAAAGCGTCCGGATCCGAAAAACTGCCGCAGTCTGCTGCAGATGAAAAAGATGAATTCGAACAGCCCGAACGTGAGATGAAAAAATCACGCCAGAGCGGCGGATCAATACTTCGGGTAGATTCCAGACGAATCGATAATCTTCTTAACCTGGTCTCTGAAACAGTAATCACCAAAGCATCATTCAACCAGATCAACAGCAGTTTTTCTGAAAACCTGCTTGAATTTCAGACCATACAGAACGGCTACAGGGAAAAGGTTAAAGAACTCTTCGATAAACTTCCGGATTACCTGCAGAACATTCAAGGCGGCACAGACATCAAGCAGATTAAAAAGGAAATCAACGACAGGTATGGAAGCCTTTTTAACATGTTCGACGCTCTGGAGGGCTCTCTAAAGGGCACTGTGGCCAAATTCCAGAACACTTCTCAATCACTCGCACGAACAACAAGCGAGCTGCAGGAAGGCGTTATGCAGATCCGCATGGTTCCCATATCGCAGATTTTTTCCCGCTTTCCGAGGCTTGTAAGGGACCTTTCGCGCTCATGCAATAAAGAAATTAAACTGATTATTGAAGGTGAAGACACCGAGCTTGATAAATCAGTAATCGACGACCTTCTTGACCCGCTGATCCACTGTGTACGTAACTCGGTTGATCATGGAATCGAGAGCCCCGAAGAGCGGCTTGAAGCAGGAAAGCCGGAATACGGAACGGTGCTCCTGAAAGCCAGGAACGAAGGTAATATGATCGTTATCGAAATTAGCGATGACGGCAAGGGCATAGATGTCGAGAAGGTAAGGCAGAAGGCTATAGATAACGGTATTATTCACCCGTCGAAGATCCTTTCGGACATTGAGGCGTTTAACCTGATTTTTGAAGCCGGATTTTCAACTGCGAAAGAGGTTACCAATATATCAGGCCGCGGTGTAGGACTGGATGTTGTCCGCAAGCAGATTGAAAAGCTGAACGGTAACGTAAGTGTTTATTCCGAACGCGGTCACGGAACCATGTTCACAATCAAGCTTCCGCTGACCCTTGCAATTATACAGGGCCTTCTTGTCAAGGTCGGTACCGAGATATACGCAATACCCATTACATCGGTTATAGACAGCCACCGGATCAAACCGGAAGAAATCAAGATGATCGATAATTATGAGGTATTCAATGTTAGACAGGATGTCGTTTCACTGATAAGATTAAACAGGCTTTTCAGAATCCCGACCGAAGAAGTCGGTGACTACCATTTTGTGGTAATCGTCGGCAGCGGCGATAAAAAGATGGGCCTGATGGTGGATTCGCTGATCGGAGAGGAGGATGTTGTAATCAAACCGCTGAAGGATAAATATACAAATTCTCCCGGTATCGCCGGAGCTACAATCCTCGGTGACGGAACTGTCTCGCTTATTATAGATGTGAGCCAGCTGCTTGAACTGGGGCTTAAGCGTGAAATTGAAGAAAGACAGCTTCGTGAAGCGGGAATAAGGTGAGGTAAGGCAGTATGAGTTCAGAAATAATCGGATTGAGCGACCTTGATCTGCTTGCCGAAATCCGGGAAGAGTCTAAAGAAAAAACAGATGTTATCAACTATAAAATGGTTACATTCTCGCTAGGCGGAAAGGATTACGGAATCGATATAATGAAGGTCAAGGAGATTTCCAAGGCCTCGAAATTTACCTATGTTCCCAATTCCATCCCCTTTGTCAAAGGAGTCTACAATCTGCGCGGCGATATTATTTCTGTAATCGACCTGCGCCTGATGTTTAACCTTCCGGTTCCCGAAAACAAAACCGGAATTGAAAACATGATAATTCTGCGCCTTGAAGAAAATACAATCGGCGTGATTGTAGATACGATCGACAAGGTTGTAGGAATCAACTCAGAGAAGATCCAGCCTCCGCATCCCCTTTTTGGTGATATCAATATTAAATTCATCAAGGGCATTGTTGAAAACGAGGAAAAGCTCTACATCATTCTCGATGTGGAGAGTATTTTTGATCAGAAGTCTGTAGATATGGCAATCGAGCCCAAGACCTACAGGCAGATAGAAAAACCGGCTGCAGCAGCTGCTGCAATTAAGGGTCCTTCTTCAAAGAGCTCCCAGGAAAATGTCAATTTCAACTTTATTGTAGAAACCCTGGCGACTTTCAGTAATTTTTATGTGAGCCCGGTAAACGAGGGATGGATCAGAACAAGGTTCAATTCCTGGTCGAAGCAGCGCGCCGAAAAAGGACTTAATGTTCAGCTGGACAGTGCTGCCGAAGCCGCCGAATTTCTCGGCAGTTTCGGATCACCTTACAGCGGACACTTCTGGGATAAGGATTATGTGGATGCTTTTGCAGAATTGCTGCCCGATACGGACGGCGGTACCTATAATGCCTGGGATGTCGGATGCGGAAAGGGTGAAGAAGCATATTCACTTGCCGCAACGCTTAAAAAACGGTTTAAAAGCAAGAAAATAAAGATTTTCGCAAATGATAATGATCTTTTGAACATATCGACGGCACCCAACCTGATTTTTGCCAGAAGTTCGATCCCTGCAATTTTTGATGAATTTGTAACCGAAGGCAAAAACGGCTGGCATTTCAAATCTGATATAAAAGATCTGATTTTATTCGAATATCACGATGTAACCCACGACAATCAGTCTCCTCCGGTTGACCTTGTTATTGCCCGTGATGTACTGTCTTATCTTAATGTCAATGATCAGCATAAGCTAATTGATATATTTCATGAAAAATTAAAACCGGGAGGGATTTTGATTACAGGAACCAATGAAGTTATTACCGGCGTCGGCTGGGAAGTTGTTAAAGCAGGACGCATTCCGGCTTATAGGAAGAGTTGAATACAGGAGTAAGTGATGAGAGTAGAATATATAAATCCATTTGTTGAAGCAGCATTTAATATTTTAAAGGAAGTTGTCGATTCTGATATTAAGAGAGGTGAGTTGTATTTAAAATCAACTTCACAACCGGTTCTTGGTGTTGCTGCAATCGTCGGTCTTGCCGGAGATGTTGAAGGCAGGGTTCTTTTCGACATGGCCCAGCCGACTGCACTCGCAATAGCCGGTCAGATGAACGGTGAAGAGCTGACAAGCTTCGATGACCTTGCAAAGGCAACAATCACCGAACTTGCAAATATGATCACCGCTCAGGCCGTTACAAAACTGCATGAGTTAGGGTTTACGTTTGACCTGACTCCTCCGGCAATTTTTACCGGTGAAAATATGGAGATATCTGATTCAGGAGTGGAAGCTCTGATAGTTCCGATTGAACTCAGTCAGGGCAAACTGGAAATTAACGTAGCGGTAAGAGAAAGGTAGCAGGAGTAATTTGATGAAGAATAAACAGGATTTTCCAAATATTAATGAGAGAAAACCGGAAGGAATGAAACCGGACGGAACAAAATATAAGGTTCTGATTGTAGATGACTCAATGTTTGTAACCAAGCAGATCAGCCAGATCCTGACATCCGAAGGTTTCGACGTTATCGGTACCGCTTCTGACGGTCAGGAAGGCTTCGAAAAATATAAAGAGCAGTATCCGAATGTTGACCTTGTTACAATGGATATTACAATGCCCAAGATGGACGGCGTTACCGCTCTTGAAAAGATCATAGAGTTCGACAAGGATGCAAAAGTCATTATGATCAGCGCGCTTGGTAAACAGGATCTTGTTAAAAAATCACTGCTTATCGGAGCCAAGAACTACATCGTTAAACCGCTCGACAGGGCAAAGGTTCTTGAAAGAATCCTGATGTCGATTAAATA
>QKCC01000056.1 GCA_003245835.1 Spirochaetales bacterium
TACCGGCAAGAACCGCTTTGCCCTTAGGCAGGCTCGGGGTACGCTCACCGCCGAAATACGGCAGCATTATGATTCCTTCAGCACCAGCTGACGCGGCGCCTGCCTTTTTATTGAGTTCGTCAAGCGGCATATCGAACAGCTTCCGCATCTGCTCGGTCGCGACTGTGCAGTTCATAGTACAAAGCAGCGGCAGCCAGCCGCCGGTTGATGAACAGAAGGCGGCAAGATTGCCTTCGGGGTCAATGAGCGGGTTGTCTCCGTATACATATATTGTTCCGGAGGTGCCGAGGCTCATTGTCAGAACACCTTCTTTAACGGCCCCTGTTCCGATTGCTCCCATCATGTTGTCGCCGCCGCCCGTAGAAACCGGAATCCCCTCGGGTATCCCGAAAAAGGACGCAGTTTTTGCCGTCACAAAACCTGCAAGATCGTCGGCTTCTTTCAGGGCAGGAAGACAAGACAGCAGGTCACGGTCAGGGTCAATCGCTTTAAGCACATCAGCCGACCAGCGCCTTTTGCGGACATCAAAGTAGGCAGTACCGGACGCGTCGCCGTATTCGGCAGTGTATTCACCTGTTAGAAAAAAGTTCATATAGTCATGGGGAAGCATAATGTGCGCGAGTTTTTCATAGAGTTCCGGCTTGTTCTTTTTCAGCCAGAGGACCTTCGGCGCCGTGTACCCCGGAAGTACCTTGTTGCCTGCTTCAGCAATAAGCTTTTCTTCGCCTCCGAAGCGTTCGGTGATCTCGGCGCACTCGGCGGCAGTCGAAACATCGTTCCAGAGTTTAGCATTATACAGCGGTCTACCCTCGGAATCTGCAGGAACAAAGCCGTGCTGCTGGCCTGAAACACCTACTGCCCGGATTGATTTTTTTACATCCGCCGGAATTGAATCGGCGCATATTTTAGCGGCGTCTATCCACCATTCCGCCTTCTGCTCGCTAGTACCGTCAGAATCTGTGATAATATCGAGCTTCTGCTGGGCGGTAGCCACCGTCTTTTTTGCGTCATAATCATACACCAGAAATTTGATACTCTGGGTACCCATATCGATTCCAAGAACCGTGTTCATTTTGCCTCCCTAAAATCCGTCATCTGTTACTACTTTAAGTCCGAAAAAGGCTTTTTAATATGGAGAGTATTGAGGTTTCATGTATATTATTGACATCGTTTTCTAATTTTACTAAATTATAAACTACGCAGTTATGAAAACCCGATACCGGTGAAAAAAAGGTAGATTTTTTTCACCGGTATCGTGCTCTCACAACTGCACAATGTACGGTTCAGACAAACATTGAAAATGATGTGGTTTGAACAAAGTGCAGCAGGAGGTTCAGTTGCAGATAAGCATCAGTGATTCGGTTTTTGTATACCTGCTTCAGGATGAGGACCAGCTTCGGTGGCACAGCAGGACGCATACGCACAGTCCGGATGAATACGAACTTCACTACTTTCTGCAGGGGGCAGGTTCTTTTAAAAACGCGGGGGTAACGAGGGTTCTGAGGCCGGGTTCGTTGTTTTTCAGCGCTCCGGGCGAGGTCCACACTGTTATTCCGGCTTCAAAAACCCAGCCGCTTTCGTACTATGCCATTCTGTTTAAAACCAGCGGCGACGATCGTGAATTCGGCCAGCTGCTTGAAAATCTGAACAGGCATCACAAGAACGCAAATATCGGAACCAATTACAGGTTCTTCTTTGAGGAACTTAAGGATAAATTTCTTTCACACAACAGGGCGCGTGTGAACTCGGGAATTCATCAGTTTATTTCTTTCCTGTACATGCTGAGCGACGACAGCGGCGACTTTAACTACACAGACGGCAGCAACGCCCATATTGAACGTTCGCTGCGGATTATGCAGAAGAATGTTTTCAACAAACTGACGCTTGAGGAGCTGGCAGAGAAGCTAAAACTTAATAAATCATACTTCATCAGGCTGTTCAGTAAAAAAATGAACACAACCCCGATGAAGTATTTTACAAGGCTGAAGATTGAGGCTGCGTCATCGATGCTGATCAGCACTCCCCTGCCAATTTACGAGATTTCCGAACGGCTATGCTTTTACAGCGAATTTCATTTCAGCAAAAGCTTCAAGCAGTACAAGGGACTGCCCCCAAGGGATTACAGGGCAAATTATTCGATACCGGAGTGAGTTTCGGAATTACGGGCAGGCTGCAGATCAGCCGCAAGGCACTACCATTACCGGAATATTCAGCGTGTTTATTATCCGGCGTTCTTTTGAGTTGTCGAACATCCGCTGCAGCAGGGCGTGCTTGTGGTGGCCTATGACCAGAAGGTCAGGCTTCCATTCATTTACAATCGTATTTATTTCTTCGACCGGTTCGCCTACTTCTTCGAATTCGGTGAATTTAATTCCGGGGAACTGCTGCTTTATCTCTTCGACGGTTTTTACAGCCCTTTTACGATCGTAATCCTCAAGTTCAACGGTATACATTCCCGTTTCGACAAAACCGATTGACAGCCTTGCAACATCGATAAGCCCGATTACGGCATCGAGCTGATTTGCAAGCTCGATTCCCTTTCCAACAAAGCAGGAATCCGGGGCCTGGTCATCGACTGCAATGAGAATTTTCTTAACCATAAAACCTCCCTATGAACAGCACTTTGAAATATAAATCTTGAAAGCGGCTGCAAAATTATTATCACCCCAAATATTTTAGATAATCATCTTTGCCGGTATTTATTTGGCCTAAAATACCGCTTTCAATATGGTTAGTGACGCTAATTATGGCTGCACTTTCATCGGCCACTCTTGCTGGCAGCAATGGTGACGTAAAAAATCTCCCTTTTTTATGTTGTCATTGATGCATGCAAGTGAAATTGTGATCAAATGCAGCCATAATTAGAGCTGCTGCCCTATGAATGAAACTCCTCGATTGCCTCAAACATTGCCGCAATATTCTGCGGCGGTACATCTGGTAGTATATTATGGATTGTGTTAAAAACAAAGCCTCCGCCCGGAGAAAGTATTTCAAGCCGCTTCAGAACATCGGCTTTTACCTGTTCGGGGGTTCCGCGGTTCAGGGTTTCGCGGGTATCGGCCCCGCCGCCCCAGAAAACGATGTCGTTTCCGAACTCGCGCTTCAGCTTGTCGGGCTCCATGTCGCGGCAGTTTGTCTGCACCGGGTTGATGATGTCGATTCCCGATTCTATAAAATCCGGTATATACTGGTAAACCGAGCCGCAGGTATGCAGAAAGGTCTTGGCCGAGCTGTTTTTATGCACGTAACTGCAGAGGGTTGTTCGGTGTTTGTGAAAAAGCTCCCTGTAGGTATCAAGGTTCATAAACGGACCGGAATCCATGCCAAGGTCGTCGCCGAAGCGGACTACATCTACCAGGTCGCCGACCGAATCGCAGACCCGCTCGAGCGTGGCCAGATGGCGTTCCATAAGCAGATCCAGCAGCATGTGAACGTTCTGCTGATCGATGTATATGTCCATAAGGAAGTTGTCCATCCGGCGCAGAAATGTGCCCCACTCAAAAAGGTTGCAGCCGCATACAATCAGAAGCGCCTTGTCGATTTCATCGCGCAGGCGCTGAGTACGGGACCTCAGGTCGTCCCAGAAATTGCTGTTTCCGGCGCTGTCCCATGGCGCGTGCGCAAGGTTCTGCCACAGGACTTTGCCCATTGCCTCATCGAGCGCATCGTTCATGGCTTTTTTGGAACCGGGGTAGCCGTCAACCCACGGAAAATACGACTGGTCAAAAAATGCGGCCCCCGGGGGCATGGACGCAATCAGCGTTCCGTCCTTATGAAAGGCGTCCCAGCCGCCGCGTTCATTCTGCCGGGGCTTGAACCAGTATGGGTAATACCCCTTTCCGCCGCCGGCAAGATCCACAGGGTACCAGTCGGCATCGTCGTGTACCCAGGCCTGGGCAACATCTATTACGTCAATTCCAAGCTGCTGAATCACATTCTGTTCCGGCAGAGCAAGCTGCTGAACCACATCGTAAACCCTTGCCCTGCCATCGATTTTAAGATATTCAAGCAAACCGGCATAGGCAGTCGCAGATATTCCCGAACTCGGGGTCGAACCGATATCGACCGGAACCCTGTCAGGCTGTTTGTGGTTTAGTGATGCGATTACCCTTTCTCTTGACGTCATGGACCCTCCGGCATGCTATTTTAGCATTATTTTATCATTATTTAGTAATATTTTAACTTGGTTTTACCTTGCTGTCAAATTATTTAGGCATGGTAGCAGTTATTCTCAATTTACAATAATTTATTAATAATTCTCAGCTTGTAGAATCCGTCACCATGAAAAATAGGTCGGAAGACTGCGAAGCAGCCTCGGCTGAGCCGGAGGCGAGGCGCAGAGACAACAAATATTTTCCATGGCACCGGCTCCTTCAAGCTGAGCACTCATGATTAAGTCAAATTGAGAAGAACAGCTTCTGCTAAAGCGGTATTTTGGAGTAAATAAACACAAGGCAAAGAGGAGTAGCTAAAAGACTACGTGCTCCAATTCTCTATTTTTAGATTTTCTACTCTTCTATATTCGTCTACGTTATTAGTGATTAGAATTCCATCATTAGCCAGTACTGTTGCAGCTATTAATAAGTCATTTGGACCTATTATCTTTCCTTCTCTTTCTAATTTTGCCCTTATTTTTGAATAGGAAATCGATTCTGGTTCTCCAAAAGCGACGATTTCAAATGGGAATAGGAATTCCTGTACTTTTTTCAGAGTCTCTTCTTTCTTTATACTCTTTTCTGCTCCAAGCAGTAATTCAGCATGTACGATTGAGCAAATTTTTATTTCATCCGGATGTTTTTCCAATAATTTAATTCTTACGTTTTCGTTTTTTCCCTTCAGAAAATATATGCAGATATTTGTATCGAGATAATATTTCATAAGGTTTCCCGTTCAACATCATTTGAGAAATCCTTTGTTCTCTCGACTGTAAAACTATCATCATCTATAGCACCATACAGATTTTTAAAGTTTTCAGGCCAGGAATTATTCATTGATTCGTTCAATTTTCTTACAACATATTTGGATATTGAAAGATGCTCAATTTTTGCGCCAATTTCTATCTTGTGTAATGTGTTTTCATCAATATATAACGATAACTGCGGCATTCCAAACTCCTTATATTATATATTATACTTGTTTTTTGCTAAAAATCAATAATTCATCGGTTTATATAAACCTGTGAATAGTTTGGACTGTACTCCCAATTATTACATTATTTTTAGGAGTACACTCCCAATTGGACTGTTTTCAAGGTCTCTTAATAGAATTTTGATATTTTCTTAATTATTAACTCTTCCAGATTTCTTCTTGAATCAACTATTGCATGAATGGTTACTGTCTGCTGCCCAAACTCATAAACGATTCTATAATTACCTTCAATCAATTCACGGAACTTTACAATATTTTGTTCTTCCAGTTCGGGCACAATCCGTCCTGATTCCGAGAAATCCTTCAGATTGTTGACTTTTTCTTCAATAGCATAAAACAATTTTTTAGCATATCCAGCATTTATCGAACTGTAATACATCAGGATTTCATCCAAATCGTCTTCAGCGTATCTGGAAAATATTATTCTAAGTTTACTATTCATCTTTTTACATTAAAAATTGTATTTATTCTTAATTGTATCAAAAACCTGGTCTGATTCTTTGTAGTTTCCAGACTGAATATCCTTTTCAGATAGTTGTATGATTTTTAATAAATTAAAAGCATCCTGCATAGCCTGATATGATTCAATATCGATCAGTGCGGCTTTCGCTTCTCCATGCTGGGTAATTATAATTGTATTCTTATTTTCATTTACATATTTCATCATATCGGCAGCATTCGTCTTAATATAAGATATTGGCTTAATATCATCTTTTAGATTCATGGTCACACTCCAGTTCTTTAATAATACGTTTAAAAGACTGTCAAGTCAAGATTGTTGTCTGTAGCAGGTTTTACCATGAAATAATTTTACTTCTTTGTCTGAAAAATATTTACAATCATTTCCTTATTGATTGTTCGATAAATATAATAATCTGAATCTATGGTTATAATTTCTTTGATTTGCCTTTTCTCCGACAATACAACCAGTGATGCATCTGCCAAAGCCATTGGTATGTCTGAATATTTTTTTGATAATTCAATAATTCTGTTTAAATCTTCGCTTTCTATATTTCCAATAATGACTCCACCCCGATTGATCCATGTTAGAAAATCAATTTGTGTCTGTACATTAAAATCAAGCATATGCGTCACTTCTGTCATCACCGGCCAGCTGCTTGTCAGCACACCGCTGCATAATCACTTCGATAACTGCGAGAAAGATGAAGAGTTCAATCAATAAATTCGTTGAAAAGGCAAATATAGACGAATTGTCGCTTCAGCATTAAGAAGAATGGAAAAACCGTCTGCCCACCAAGCCAGAATGGGGAATTGAACCCCAGACCTGCTCATTACGAGTGAGCTGCTCTACCGCTGAGCTATTCTGGCTCGTTGGGCAGACAGTGTAACTGTCGAAGATAATACAAAAAATCCGGCTGTGCATCAAGTTAGTCTTGGTGACAAATATAAAATAATAATTTAGTATGTGCCCAATGATAAAAGTTTATAATTGCCGAAGTTTTGCAGTTTTTGTTTTCCTGTCTGCAATCCTGTTAGTTTTCACGTTTACGATTGGTTCAACAGAGCTCAGCTGTTCTGTGAACATAGAAGGCGTCCCGGCCGAAGACTCCGCTGAATATAAAATTCTGCGCGGATTTTTATTCGACACTTTAACAGAACTTGCCGAATACTCGGGTAATACCCTGACCTTCCGGGCTGAGGCTGATGGCGAAACGGAACTGACTGCTCTTTACTACGGGCACAGCAGAAGGAAGGTTTTTCTGCACTCGGAACCGCGGATTATTTTAGGGTCCGGCGGCCTGCAGAAACAGCAGAATACTGTCTGCCTGACCGTAACCAGCGATGTTCCGGGGCTTTACCCTAGCCTGCACGACGGTCTGCTGATGATGTCGGCCGACGGTTCATATACGCTTATTTATAAGCGGTGGCAGAAGCTTTACCGAAGCGCAGCCGATGTGCATATATCAATAAACCTGATCATTATAGTGACGCTGCTGATAATCCTGCTTTCGGCAGGTCTTATAATCTGGAGCAGAAT
>QKCC01000039.1 GCA_003245835.1 Spirochaetales bacterium
AGTTTATAATCAAGCTCTGAATAATCCTGATAAATTTCCGAAAGACTGACAATTCCTACCTGTCCCGGTTTTGTAAGAATGGGTTTTAACCGATTTTTAAAAGTCTCATAAAAATCGTTTCGTACCAATAAAAAATCTGATTCATTTTCAAGAGTGTCAGCTTTGCTTTTTTTTAATTCAGAATTAATTATTGTATATGGGAAATTTATATTAAGCAGCTTGAGTATATTCAACAGACCGCCGAGGTTGAAATCATCCTCAATGAGGTTCCCGGCCTTAAAGATGCTTTTAAACTCAGAGTAATAAACAACCTTCTTTTCTGATGATGCAACTATAATTTTATAAAAGCTTTCCCTGTCCCTCTCTTTTATCTGTCTTTTAAACAGTCCGGAGATTATTTGCTCAATATATTGCCGGGAACAGTTATACTGAAGTGCGATTGATTCGTAGGTTGGGTTCGCAAGCGTTCCGCAGCCGAAATACTCATACAGGATACTTCGGTTTCTGATATTTATTTCTTCGTTTTTATTGTAAATATAGCTGTCTGCAAAATTTCTCAGGTTCATAAAATGTCTCTCGCAAAATTATAAATCCGTATCTTTTATTCGGAAAATCCCGTCATTCTAAGGGTAATTATAAATAGTTTCTATCCGGATGTGAATTTTTTTTACGGGCAGTGCGCTTTTAAAACAGCAGATACGGGATTTCTCGAATAGTAATGATGATTCATTACATTCTATTCCCTATTCAGTAGAGTTCCGATAGAGTGCATAAGGTCAAAAATAATAGCTTTTGGTGGGTTTAATCAATTATGCAATAACATGCGAGCGGGAGAACCAGCCTGTTCCCGGCAAATCCGCCAGGAACAGGTCAGCTTAACTTACAAATAAAACTTCATCTTTTAAAAGGCAAATGTCAGGGATGCCACAGCCAGTTCTGTTATTTGAAAACATTCATAAACATATTAACGATAAAGGCGTTGGTAATATTTGAGAATAAGGCACCGACGATTGGTACTATAATAAAAGCAACATTGGACATGGTGTATCTTTTGCTTAGTTCATCTATATTTGCCATAGAAACAATAGCAGACCCCATTCCGAATCCAAACTGCCCGGAAGCAATACATGCAGAATCGTAGTTCCTTCCGCAGAGATTATAGGTGACAAATACAACAAACAAAAGGGTAAAAACTGTATTCGCTGCAAGAATGGCCAGCAAAGGAAGTGCTAGATCAATAAGCTGCCATAACGGCATGGTACCTACAGCAAGTGCTACAAAGAGCGCCAGAAATGTAGTCTCCAGCGTTTTAATTTCCACCTCGGGCAGCCTAATTTTCCTGGCATCGAATATAAGTCTGAAAATGACGGCTACAGCAAGACCCCATACAAAACTGACAATGGAGATGTTTGGAAAGAACTTACCCCACACCATTTGAACCAAAAATCCGATACCCAGGGCCAGAACAATAAGAAAAAACGCCGTCTGCAATGCGCGCGGGTTGAACTCATGACTTTTCGATTCACCATTGTGCTCAAGTCCTTCCATTTCAGCGGTCACTATAGGCAGTTTATGCCGCTTTATAAGCCATCCAGTAGTAGAATTGCCGAACAGCACTCCGGCTATAATTCCATAAGTTGCGGCGGCTAACCCAAACACAATGGCACCGTTATGGCCCCATCCCTGAGCCATCTTCCCAAAGGCCACAGCGTTGCCGTGCCCTCCTACCAGAGCCGGAGATCCAGCCATCAGTCCCAATATTGGGTGAATACCCATTACTTTCGACAATCCTACGGCAATCAGATCCTGCCCTATCGTGAGCACAACAGTACTCAGAAGCAGCATGATGACAAGCTTGCCGGACTTTTTAAGTATGCCAAGACCTGCCGAAAACCCGATCGCGGTAAAAAACAAATTCAAAAACAGCGTTGTCAGCGTATCGTCAAATTGAAACTCTACAACTCCCGCCTTGTACAGTATTAAATGAATAATACTGAAAATAAGACCGCCGGTAACTGCCGGGGGAATACAAAATTTTCTGAGGATCGCCACCCTTTTGTTGACAGCGAGCCCTGCGAACAGAAGAATTACCCCGAACATCAAAGCCACCGTAGGATTTACTGATACCAGAAAAACCTCACCTTTTGTGAACGTCATAACTATACAACTCCTTCCAAATTATAATTATCCAATCAGCATTAAAGCCTTGATTTTTACTTTCGTTTTTATTTCAATTCATCGACGTCGATAGATTATTAATTCCTGTTACAGTGATTCATTTCTATCAGAGTACAGCATCCAAAATATCAGTGAATTCCTCATCAGTAAGAAGCCCCCTCTTGTTGATGCCTTTATCTTTAACCCGTGAAAGGATCTCGGAAACCTGATCATCAGGAACATCATGATGACCGAGCTTTTCAAGCTGATATAGAATCGAGAGTTTACCGCTTTTCTTTCCTAGGACAATATTTCCGTCCCGTCCTGTTAAGCGCGGATCGGTCGCAAACATCACCAGGGGATTCTTTATTACCATATCAACTCCGATTCCGGATTCCCTGGTAAAATTCCTGCTGCCTACAACCGGTTTATTTGCCGGGACTCTAACACCGGTAATATCCTCTACAAGCTGAGTCAGTTCAGGCAGCTTATCCAGGCGGTAACAATCCTTTACCTGGTAGAGGACGCTTAGTGCCAGTATAAGTTCTTCTGTTGCAGTGTTTCCGGTCCGTTCTCCGAGCCCATTTACAGCACCATGGACTACAGAAGCCCCTGCTTCCACAGCAGCCAGTTCAGTTGCAAGACCCAAACCAAAATCATTGTGGGTGTGTATTTCAATTGGAAGACCTGTCAGGTTTTTCGTATAGCGTACAAGATATTTTATCGCCTCCGGCAGAGCGCATCCCATGGTATCAACTATTCCTATGCTGTCAGGCGAAGAATCTTTCATTATACCTTTAATAAGGTTTGTGAAATCCTCAATTCGTGCCCGTGTGGTATCATAAGGAAAATAAACAACTGAGAGATTTTTACTCTTCGCATAATTTATTGTATCTACACTGCGCTTAAGCACATCCTCCCATGTCCAGCCGAACTGATACTGGAGTTTCGGTGCTCCTATGGGGACTTCGACAACAACCCCGTCTACACCGGCATCGATCGCATTATCAATATCTTCCCTTCTCGCACGGGCGAATGAATACAATTTCGCATTCAAATTGGAATCTGCGATACTTCGAATCGCGTTAAAATCATCTTTTGAGACGGCAGGCATCCCTGCTTCAATTCGCTCAACACCGATCTCATCCAGTTTTTTAGCTATTTTAAGCTTCTCTTCAGGATACATGACAACACCAGGTGTCTGCTCTCCGTCACGCAAGGTTGCATCGTGTATTAATACTGTGTCGTTGAATTTAAATGTGTCGAATACACTTTCTTCTGAGTTATACGGACTTACCCACCACTTTTCAGGAAGGTTTTCTACTGGTTTCTTCATAATAGATAGTACCTCTTTTTATAGTTCTGTTTTACTTTATGAGATAATGACTAATTGCCGCTTCATTTATCTCTACTCCAATTCCCGGCTTGGTCGAGACTGTATGTAAACCATCAGCCGAAAGTTTTAACGGTTCAGCCAGAATATCCCTTGAAAATGGATTCTCTGTAGTATCCCACTCAATCATAATCGGTCTTGGAAAGGTTACCCATTGCTGGTTCGCGGTAACACTCGCCATCAACTGAACCGCGACAGCCAGCGATAGAACACCGCCGAAAATATGCGGCTGTAATGCTATATCCTGCGCCTCTGCCAGAAGGGCTATCCTGCGTGCGATGGTAAGTCCTCCGCAGGACAGAATGTCCGGCTGAATCACATCAACAGCACGGGAAAGTACGGCATTTATTAATCCCGGATAACTGTACTCGGATTCACCCCCGGCTATAGCAACTGAAGTTTTCTTGCGAAGTTTTTTATATGCATCAAAACTAAACCAGGACAGAGGTTCTTCCAGCCATCTGACATTCAGACGTTCAAGCTCCGGAAGAAGTTTCAGACAGGTAAAAAAATCATAAGCCTGATTTGCATCAACCATAATGTCGATATCAGGTCCGACAATCTCTCTCATCCGGTTAAGCCGTCGAAGGTCCCGCTGAAACCCTAGCCCGATCTTAATCTTCACCGCTTTAAATCCATGTGAAAGCACCCGCTGGGCTTCTTTTTCGAACTGCTCCATTGAATCGGGGGTATCTTCAGCAAAGAAGAAACCTGTGGCATACGGAGTAATTATTTTATTGCTTAAACCACCCAGCAGTTCATGCAGCGGCACGTTTAGAGCCTTGGCTTTTATGTCCCAGATTGCAATATCAATCCCGGCCACGGCCCCCGGCGAGAGGCCTTTGTGTGTCATCGTGCTGAACCAGAGATAATCTGCCCTGAACGGATCTTCTCCTACATATTTAGCTTTTAAATACCCTTCTATAATTCCGACAACGCCCTTTGGGGGACCGTAAGATTCGCCCCACCCGACAATTCCTGAATCGGTAGTAACTTTAACCAGAGTAGTTGACCGCTTACTCAGAGTTTCCGCCCCGTTGGCAATAGGATTAGGAAGCTGGTAGCTGATCGGGTAGCATGAGATATCTGTAATCTTCATAATGTTTCTCCTGTGCTGAATTGCTCACCCTAACGACGGTCAAGAACCCTGTCAAAAAAGTCAAACACCCGCCCTACACCAAGCAACAGGTTGTTAACCTGACAATGAGCGTCGGCTCCTGATTCTGCATCATAAAGAGCAAGCTCTTTCTTCGGGTTGGGAAACTGGGAATAAGCAGCCTTCGTTTCCTCGATCAATTCATCAGCCTCACTCGCACCGGCAATACACAGTACCGGAATAGTGATCTCCTTTGGGTCACAGGCAAACTTTTCCAATTTCCGAAAAACATCCCCGGCAACGGCATCAGGCCCCAGCGTTCCAAAAACGATTCTTTCAAATGTCATCGGCTGAACCATTTTTTTCATTGCAGGACCAAAAAGCTCCGGGACTGTAAGATTTGACTTCAGAGCATTGTCCCGAAAAGCTTTGTTAGCTTCAAAAAGAGGAACGTAGGTAAGAAGGGGAGTACTTGAAGCAATTGCTGCAATTCTTTTATCATAGGCAGCACGCAATACCATATATCCGCCAAAACTGATTCCATAGGAAACAATTCGGTCCGGGTCAACATCCGGCCGCGAAATGATGTAGTCAATGACCTTCCCTACAGGAGTTTCTACATCAAACTGGTAATAAAGGCCGTCAAATGGGGCTCGCCCCTGTCCGGGCAGGTCAACTGACACTACGTTATACCCCCGTTCCGCCGCCATCGGTGCTCCGCCGAATATATAGGAATCTTCCGCGAAAGTTTCCGATCCGCCGATCATTATGAGTGTAGGCTTCCTGGAATTGTCTTCGTTTGCCCGCATAAAATAGCCGCGCAGGGATTCACCTTTATAGGGAATTTCTATCTTCTCTATAACCGGATTGGACAACAGGGCAAACTGCTGAAAGCATTCTTCATTCTTTTTTATATCCTGAAGGTACAGAGGATCTACTACGCGTTCCGTAGCAGTGGCAGCTCTATAATAAGTGGATGCCCTCAGGAAGGCGCTTTTTGCAGTTTCAGTGTTATTTTTCTCAAGTTCGTCTTTCGCTATGCTTTCTACTCTTGCAGCCAGCGCCCGCATTTCTGCTGACCAGGTATTCAGGTTTTTTTCGTCAACCTTGCTTGCGGCAGATAGCAATTCACCTAATGACGATCCCCCGAATGCAGCTTTTCCTATAGTAACCTGAAGCCTGTAGTCCAGATCTTCTTCTTCAAAACATAACTTGATTTCACACCTCTTCATTCGGGCTTCTGCGTCGTTACATCCTTCAGACAACTCAGTATTTTTGCTCATATTAACATCCTCAGTTATAAATTAATCATATTTTTATGTATACAACTTGTATACAACTGTTACTGTAGTATACAACATATATATATCTTGTCAACAATAAATATATTTCGCTGTAATCTTTATGGCATATTTTAAATTCCCGTGTTATATTGCAGAGTAAAGCGGATTATGGAGGGAAAATGTTAATAACTGATTCTGCCTTTAATAATGTTCAAAATCAGGAACCCCAAAGACTCAATGAGAAAGCGTATCATCTTATTAAGGAAAATATTATAAAAGGCCTTATCAAACCGGGGACGTTTTTTGCTGAAAAGGACCTGATTTCGGAACTTGGAATAAGCAGAACTCCGGTACGCGAAGCTCTTCAAAAATTAGAGACCGAAAACTTCATCCAGATTTTCCCTAAAAGAGGCATATTCGTACCGGAAATATCGCTGAAAGATATAAAAGATATTTATTCAATACGGGAAGTTCTTGAACCCTTTGCCGCAAAATTGGCCACAAATAATGTAAGCATGGAAGAAATAGAGAAATTCAGAAATATTTTCAACTCTGAACCTGAACCCATGGATGCCGGTCAGTTTATTGATCTGGATCATGAATTCCATAAAATGATCTTTCTCCATTCAGATAATTTCTATTTAATAAATATGCTTCTCAGATTTAATGAACATCAGTACAGGATACGAAATTATATTGCGGCAGAAATCTACGATCAAAAAGAAAGAGTATATAAAGAACATCTTGAAATACTGGAAGCATTACAGCAGCAGAACCCGAAAGAAGTCGAACGAACCATGAAAATACATATAACCAACGGCATAAAACGGATGATGAAACATTTCCATAATTTGTAAGAAAGATTAAAGGATTTTCCAGAGGAAATCCTACATAACTAAACCTGTTATAAGCATATAACTCCCGGAAGAAAACCTGTTTCAATCAAGATTAAAAAACTGACACTTAAAATGAAACAGGATAATCCTCTCCGGAACTGTCATAATCTCATTTATTTGCGGCTTTCAAGAAACTTATCCAGTTTTTTACTGTAAGCTTCAATTGTTGCCTCTATATCCCCTTCTTCATCCACAGGCTTCAACGGCATATAAAAGCCGGCCTCAGTCATTTCTTTATC